>CANJKY010000563.1 GCA_947474875.1 Gemmataceae bacterium | reverse complement strand
TCGCGTCTGCGACGCTCCGTCACCCCAGGCTACGGGCGAACGCCGCTCCGCGGCTCAAATCCACCGTCCTGTAGGGTGGGTCCGGTCGCGGGAGCAACACCCGTGGGTCACGGTCGCTCCCGCGACCGGACCCACCCTACGGGAACACTACCCCTCCGCCTCCGCCAGCGCTCGCGCGCTGGTGTCGCGTTTATCCTCCAGCCACGCCACGTCCCCGCTGTCGGCGAACCGCTTCACCCCCACCCGCACGATGGCGTCGTCCGGCACCACCGTCAGCGGGGTGTACCGCGGGTGGTGGCTGTCCTTGTACGGGTCGTTGCTCCTCGCGTTGTAGCAGCAGATCATGCTCCAGCGGGGGTTGTCCGACCTGTTCTGGTCACTGCGGTGCAGCAGGTTCGAGTGGAAGAACAGGGCGTCGCCCGGCTCCATCTCCACGTACTCCAGCGGGAAGCGGTCCGGCCGCTTGAGCAGCTCGTCCACCCGCTCGCGGTCCGCCCCGGCCTGGTCGCCCGTCAGCACGTGGTTGATCCGCCCCGCCAGGTGCGAGTGGCGGATCACCTGGAGGCAGCCGTTCAGCCGGGTACACGGGTCGACGGCGATGAACACGCTGGTCAGCCGCGGCTCCAGCACCCCGTTCTGGTACCAGTACCCGTAGTCCTGGTGCCACGCCCACGCCCCGCCCACCCTGGCGTCCTTCAGGATCATCTTCGAGTGGTAGTGGTACACCTCGTCGGCCAGCAACCGCTCGCAACTACGGACGATCCGCTCGCACCGGGCGAACATGCCGTACACGCCGTCGCCGGGGTGGTTCCACAGGCTGAGCCGCACCACCCCGCCCTCGCCGTCCGCCCGGCCGAAGCTGCGCTTGTCCAGCTCGTTGTCCTCCTTCGCACTGCGGTACAGCAGGTCGATCTCGGGGCGGGTGTAGAACCCGCGGGCGAGGACGAACCCGGCGGCGTGGTACTCTCGCACCTGGGCGTCGGACAGCGTCGGCATGGGGGAAGCTCAGGGGGTGATAGTGAGTTCGACGGGGTTCGATTTGAATAACGGGACACCACCGCGTTGGTTCGGACTGTACTGGGCGAATATCCGGAGTACCCCCGCTTTTCGGCTCTTCCACGGTCTGTTAAAGTTCTCGGACAAACTCTTCTTCTGCGCGAACAGGTCGATCATCTCGCCGACCGCCGGTTCCAGCCGTGGGAGCGACATCCAGGCCGGGTTGCCAATGCATCCGCCTTCGATGTCCGGCGAGCCGTCGGAAGCCACTTCGACGAACAGGTGGACAGTGCCGGCGTAACACGGCTCGTTGAGGACCGGGCCGAGCGGCTCGTCCCCCCGCCGGGTCAGTTCCAACCCGAGCAACTCCGGCAGCGTGAACTCCTCCCCCGCCTTCACCGCCGGCCGCTTCAGCGTCAGCTTCAGGTCGAGCGGGCGGACCACCTCGACCCGGATCGGGTCGGACACCACCTCGAACGGCGGCACGTCCCCCATCCCCCCGCGGTCCGCCGCCGGCTCCGCTTTCGTGACGTCCTTGTGAGACTGTCGGCCGGCGTACCGGTAATGCACCCGCATCGTCACTGTCCCTTCCTCCTGCAAGTCGAACGGAACGAGGTTGTACCAGTGGACGGGAATCGAATCGCCCGGTTTCAGGGTGACGACCCGCTTGACCCACTCCCCGTCGTAGAGTCCGCACCGACCGTATGGCTCGCGCTTCAGTTCCACCATCTTGCCGTCCGGCCGGTCGAGGGTGGCCGACAGGAACGTGTACGGCTCGCACCACCCGGCCTCACTCCCGTCGCCGGGTCGGACCACCGGGTGCGACTTCGTGCGGGAGGTGTTCACCAGTTTGATTTCCACGCCCGGCGACATGCCGGGGTACACGCGGACCGGCCCTGGTGGGTCCACCACCAGCTTCAGGTCGTCGTGCCCTGGCAGCTTCGTCAGGCCGACCTCCGGCTGAGCCGGTCGCTCGGCCGGCTGAGGAGCGGGAGCAACCGCGACTGCGGGCGGCGGGTCTGTAGGCGGGGGCGGTATTGGCACCTCGGCCACCGGATCAGGTGCGGTCCGCGTGAGCAAAACCATGACCGCCGCCGCGACCGCCGCGAGCAGGGCGAGGAAACCGATCAGGGTGAAGCGGCTCATCGGCATACCTCCCGGCTTGTTACTGGAAGAAGTCCGCCACCCGGCAGGTGAACCCGGGCAGCACGTCGCCGCCGTCGAGCGTGTCCGCCTCGTCGTACTCGGTGCCGCGGAGTGAGCCGCGGTACTCCAGCACCGTCCGCGTCTCCGGATCGACCAGCCACACCAGCGGCACCCCGGCCGCGACGTACTCGCGGATCTTGTCCCGCACCCGACCCCGCCGGTCGTCCGGCGACAGCACCTCGACAGCCAAGTCCGGCGGGATCTCGAAGTAATCTTCCGGCGGGTTCGGCTGCCGGGTAATGCTGTAGAAGGACACGTCCGGCCCGCGAACCGTGTCGGGGTTGCGCCGCAAGATGACACCAGCCCGACCTGACACCCAACCCAGTCGTCGTTTCCCGACAAATTCGCCCAATGCTGACCCGACACAGCTACAGACGATACCGTGAAGTGCTTTCGGACGCGATCCCACGATGACCACCCGTCCGGCCACCAACTCGTCGAGCGACCCGTCGGCCGGCTCCGGCCGTCGGCCGAACTCCTCGGCGGTGATGAGCGGCGCGGCAATCGCTGACATCCGTACTCCCTCCTCGGCCCGCCCGCGGCGGCCCAACGTTTACCATACCCGAACACCCCCGCCCGCTGCCAGCCGCGGCGTCACTTCCGGCATCTCACCGCTCTTTCATCACACCTCCGGTCGGCGCGCTGATACCCTACGGCGCCCGTTCTTCCCCGAGAGATGTGCGATGACCGCTCGACTCCTCCTGACCGCCGCTTTCGGCCTCTTCGCTCTGTCCGCCCCCGCCGCCGACTGGCCGCACTGGCTCGGCCCGAACCGCGACGCCAAGGTCGCCGACTTCAAGGCCCCGGACCCGTGGCCGAAGGCGCTCGCCAAGAAGTGGTCGGTGAAGGTGGGCGACGGGGTGGCGACGCCCGCGCTGGTCGGCGACAGGCTGTACGTGTTCGCCCGCGATAGCGGGGACGAGGTGCTCCGCTGCCTGAAGGCGGACAGCGGCGACGAGGTGTGGAAGGACAAGTACCCGGCGAAGCAGGTGACGGGGCCGGCGGGTGGGTTCCCCGGCCCGCGGTCGTCGCCGGCGGTGGCCGACGGGCTGGTGGTCACGCTTGGCGTGCAGGGCACCCTGTCCTGCCTGGACGCGGCGACCGGAGCGAAGAAGTGGCGGAAGGACGACACCGGCAGCCTGCCGCGGTTCTTCACCTCCAGTTCGCCGCTGCTGATCGATGGGCTGTGCGTGGTGCAGTACGGCGGGGAGACCAAGGGCGGGGTGGCCGCCTACGACCTGAAGACCGGGGAGGAGAAGTGGAAGTGGGACGGGGACGGCACCGCCTACGCCTCCCCGGTATCGCTCACCGTGGACGGGACGAAGGCACTGGTGGTGGAAACCGGCAAGACAATCGCGGCCGTGTCCACCGGCGGGAAGAAGCTGTGGGACACGCCGTTCGCCGTCACCGGCCGCGGGTACAACGCCTCCACGCCGATGGCCGACGGGGCGACGCTGGTGTTCTCCGGGTCGAACCGCGGCACGAAAGCGGTGAAGGTGGAGAAGAAGGGGGACGCGCTGGCCGCCGCCGAACTGTGGACCAACCGCGACCTGTCGGTCATGTACAACACGCCGGTGGTGAAGGAGGGGTTCGTGTACGGGCT
>CANJKY010000562.1 GCA_947474875.1 Gemmataceae bacterium | reverse complement strand
GTCAGCCCGCGGGTGTGCGAACCACACCCGCGGGCTGACACCCGCGGTTCTCCAGAGGACGGCACACCGGAGCGTCGCATGGACTGGCTCGCTCACGTCGGGTTCGTCTGGCTCACCTCGCTGGGATGGATCGGCGGGCTGGCCGTCGTGTTCCTCATCCTCACCCGGTTCACCCCGTGCAACCCCGGCCAGAGCTGGTGGGCGGACCCGCGGGCGGCCGTCACCGACCTGGTGTACTGGCTGGTCCTGCCGCTGATCATGCAGTTGGGGCGGGTGCTGCTGCTGGTGGGCGGGGTGCTGCTGCTGTACGGCAGCGCGCCGGTGGACACCGACTGGCTGGTCCGCCGCTGGCCCATCTGGGTGCAGATTCTCGCTGTGTTGCTTATCCAAGACGTGATCCTGTACTGGCTGCACCGCCTGTTCCACACGCGGGCCGGGTGGCGGTTCCACGCCGTCCACCACTCGCCCGAGGTGCTCGACTGGACCTCGACGCAGCGGTTCCACCCGGTGAACGCCGTCCTGGAGTTCGCGGTGGCGGACGTGGTCGTACTGCTCATGGGGTTCTCGCCGGACGCGCTGGTGCTCATCGGTCCGCTGAACATGGCGTACTCGGTGATGGTCCACGCCAACCTGAACTGGACGTTCGGCCCGCTGCGGTACGTGTTAGTCAGCCCGGTGTACCACCGCTGGCACCACACGGCGGCGGAGGAGGGGCGGGACCGCAACTTCGCCTCCACATTCCCGTTCCTGGATCTGCTGTTCGGCACCTACCACATGCCGGCGGGCCGGCGGCCGGAGGTGTACGGCACTTCTGACGGGTCCGTGCCGCGGGGGTTCGTCGGACAGACGGTGTACCCGTTCCGCGGGGCCGGGGCGTGGGCGCGACGGCACCCGATCGTGGCGACGACCGGTGGGCTGGCCGCGGCATCCGGGGTCGCGTTCGGGGTGTTGAAGTTGTCCGAGCCGGCGCCCGTGTACGGAGCGAGCGAGGTGACGGCGGCGAAGACCGCCCCGGCCGAACTGCCGCCGCTGCCCGCCCGCGGGTTGGCGTCGGCGGTGGCCGTGTCCGTCCGCCGGTCGCAGGTGTTCCTCGGCGGGGCGGACGGTTCACTAACGATCCGCGGGGCGGACGGGACCGAACAGGCGATCGCGGCCCACGTTCAGCGGGCGAACGCGGTGGCCGTCAGCCCGGACGACGCCCTGATCGTCACCGGCGGCGGGGACGGCACCGCCCGCGTGTGGTCGGCCGAGACCGGCCAGCCGCTTCGCGCCCTCCGCGGGCACGGGGCGGGAGTGATGAGCGTGGCTGTGGCAGCCGACGGGTGGGTGGTGACTGGTGCGGCGGACGGGGTGGTTCGCGTGTGGGACCCGGCCGGCGATCTGGTCGGCGTCCATCGCACCGGGGTGCCGGCGCCAGTTCACGCGGTTGCGGTGTCCGCCGGCGGCGGGCGGGTGGTCGCGACACAGCTTTCGATGGCCTGTATGTGGGATGTTCCTGCCGACAAGGTGACGCCACTGACCGGGCAGACCGCCCTCGCCTACGCCGTCGCCCTCAGCCCGGACGGGTGTACGGCCGTCACCGCCGGGTACGACGGGCGGGTGAAGGTATGGGATGCCGGCGGGAGGTGTACGGCCGAACTGCTCGGGCACGACGGGCCGGTGTACGCGGTGGCGCTCACCCGCGACGGCCGGCGGGTGATCACCGGCGGGAAGGATGGCACGGTGCGGGTGTGGCAAACGGGCGGGCAACTGGTCCGCGAACTCGGTGGGCACACCGGGCTGGTGTTCGCGGTGTCGGCGGACGACGCCGGCCGGCGGATCTCTGCCGCCGGCAAGGACGGGGCCACGAGCGTGTGGCAGGTGCCCGACGGCGACGTGGTGCCGGCCTCGGCCAACACGCCGGAACGATGACGGTTCTCCGGGCCTCTCTGTTCGCCTAGAATTCGCGGAACGCACCTCGTCCCGCGGTCCGCGCCGATGATCGACGTCCACGTCCACGTGGTGCCTCCGAACCTGCCCGGGGTGGGGGCGCTGTCCGGCACCCTCCGCCTGCGACCCGACGCCGTCGCCACCGCTCTCAAGCAGGACATGAAGGCGGCCGGCGTCAAGCAGGCGTTCGCCATGGGCGAGTGGAACTGCGGGGACGAAGACCCGCTCGGCGTCCGCCGCACGCTCCAGATCGCCGAGTTGGTGCCGGGGTTGAAGGCGATCGGCGTGTGCGATCCGAAGCGGGGCGATGATTCGGAACACTTCCGCTGCGTGGAAGAGGAGTTGAAGCGGGGGCGGGTGGTGGCGCTCAAGTGCTATCTCGGCTACCTGCACTTCGAGCCGGCCCACCCGAACTACCGCCGGTACTACGAACTGGCCGCCCAGTACAAGCTGCCCGTGATCTTCCACACCGGCGACACGTACAGCCCGGAGGCGAAGCTGAAGTACGCCCACCCGCTCGGGGTGGACGAGGTGGCGGTGGACCACCCGCACACCCGGTTCGTGCTCGCCCACGTCGGCAACCCGTGGATGATCGACGCGGCCGAGGTGGTGTACAAGAACCTGAACGTGTGGGCCGACCTGTCCGGGCTGGTGGTGGGCGAGAGCATCGAGCCGGGCAGCGGTGAGGACCACGACGCCATCAACGACGTGGCCACCCGCCTCCGCGCCGCCTTCCGGTACGCCGAGCGGCCGAACCGCTTCCTGTTCGGCACCGACTGGCCGCTCATCCCCATCCCGGCGTACCGCGAGTTCATCCGCAACGTCATCCCTGAGCGGCACCACGACCAGGTGTTCGAGGAGAACGCCCGGCTGCTGTTCCGAGCAGGCGGCGGTGGGGTATGATGGGGTAACGCCGCGACGGAGCGCCCATGAGTACCGGCGACTGGTCGGAGAGCGACGAACCGGAGATCGGTGCGCGGTGCCTCAAGCTCTGCCGTGAGGTGATCTGGAACGCCAACGATCCGGAAGCGCCGTACACCCTGCGGGGCGTCATCCAAAGCCTCCGTCCGCGGACCGGCTATCCGACCTATCTGGCCCAGCCCGTTCACCTGTACGCCGAGTTTTTCGGCGAAGCGGGTGAGCGAGACGTGTGGTTCGATCTGGTCCGGCTTGTGTTCGATGCGGACGGCGACTTGGCGGACGAGGTGGAGGAGACCGTTTTCGGACCCTTCTCCCTTAACCTCACGCCGAACCTCTTCGTGCAGGGGCGATGGTATGTGTTGCGGAGGGTGCCGTTCCCCGCGGCCGGGCTGTACGAGTTCAGGCTGCGGATCGCCGGGGTTTCAGCACCGCTCATCGCCGAACGGGTCCAACTGGAGGAATGAATGAAGAAGAGCACCAAAGGCCCAACCTGGAAGAAGGGTATGACGGCGCGACAGGATTACGTTCCGCCGCAGGAGTTCGAAGTGCCCCTGACTGAGGAGCAGAAGAAGTGGGTCGTCGTGGACGGGTGGGCGGTGCCTCCGGAAAGGCTGGCGGCGCTCCCGCCGGACGCGCCGCCCGCCGAGCCGCCCGCGAAACCGCCAGCCACCTGATTGGCCCACACATCTCCTCGCCGGGAGAGGTAGCCTCTCCCGGCGCTGCTTTTCATGCCTCACCTGCGATAATCATCCCGTCCAGACAACTGAGCCGATCCGCCATGCTGAACACCGCGTTGAAGTCCGAAGTCGTCCGCCTGTTGCCCCGCGTCACCACCCCGGCGCAGTACCTGGGCGGGGAGGTGAACAGCGTGGCGAAGGACCACGCGCAGGTCTGCGGCACCTGCTGCCTGTGCTTCCCGGACGCGTACACGATCGGCATGAGCCACCACGGGTTGCAGGTGC
>CANJKY010000561.1 GCA_947474875.1 Gemmataceae bacterium | reverse complement strand
GGAGGTGCGGGCCGCCCGCGGCGGCACCGTGCTGGAGAAGAACGTGACCGTCGGCGACCTGGCCGACACCGCCACCGACCTGTTCAAGATCGCCGACCTCACCCGCCTGACGGTGTGGGCGCACGTGTACGAGGACGACCTGCCGCTCCTGACCGGCCTGCCCAGACCGGTGCGGTGGACGGTCTCGCTGCCCGCCCGCCCCGGCATCACCTGCGACGGCACCCTCGACCAGATCGCCGCGGTCATCGACCCGAATCAGCACACCGCCCTGGTGAGCGGGCGGGTGGACAACTCGGCCGGCGAGCTGCGGGTGGGCCAGTTCGTGACGGTGACCGTCAACCGGCCGGCCCACCCCGGCGAGCTGGCGGTGCCAGCCGAAGCGGTGGTCGAGGACGGGCGGCAAAGTGTGGTCTACGTCCGCCCCGATCCGGTCCGGCCGGAGTACGTCCGGCGGCCGGTGACGGTCGTCCGGCGGACGCCGAGCGAAATCGTCCTGGCCGGCGAGTCCGGCGTGCGGCCCGGCGACCGCGTGGTCACCGCCGGGGCGCTCCTGCTCCGGGAGGCGGCCGACGCCCTGCCCGGCGTGGCTACTCACTAACCCCTCACCAGAGTGTTGCCGTGTTCGACCCCCTCGCCGACACGTCGGTCACATTCTATCCCCCCCCGGTCGTACTCGTCGCCTCGCCCCTCTCCCGCACCCGCGACCTGTTGGCCGACTACCTGAACGCCTGCGGGTTCGCCGTGTGGACGGCCGAAGACGGGGTGCAGGCGCTGGACGTGTACGTCCGCCACCTGGGCGGCATCGACGCGGTGGTGGCCGACGCCGCCCTGCCCGATCTGCCGGGGATGGCGTTCGTCGGCCGGTTCCGCCGCCACTTCCCCGGCGTACCGGTGTGCGTGTTCACCGACGACCCGTTCGGCCAACCCGCCGCCGACCTGTCGGCCGCCGGGGCGACCGTGATGCCCAAGCCGGTCCACCTGCGGCGACTGGTCGAGGCCCTGCGGGCCGTACTGGCCGTCGACCGCTCCGCCTAACCGCGTCCGGGATGTCATGACCCGCAAGCTGATCGCATGGGCGCTGGCCAACCCGCTCGTCGCCCTGCTCGCCGCCGCCGTCTTGGCCGTCGGCGGCGGGTACGCCTTCACCCACGCCAACATCGAGGCGTACCCGGACCCGGCCCCGGCCATCATCGAGGTGGTCGCCCAGTACCCCGGGGCCAGTGCCGAGGAGGTGGAACGGCAAGTCACCGTCCCGCTGGAAGTGGCCCTGGCCGGGATGCCGGGGCTGGAGACCACCCGCAGCAAGTCGCTGTTCGGCCTGAGCCACATCCGCAACCAGTTCGACTACTCCCGCGACTACGAACAGGCCAAACAGGACGTGCTCAACCGCATCGCCGCGGCCACGCTGCCGGTTGGAGTGTCGCCCCAAATCTCCCCAGCCTCGCCCGTCGGTGAGATTGTTCGGTACACCCTGGTGAACCCGACCGACCCGGCCACCGGCAAGCCGGTGTACACCCTGAGTGATCTGAAAGCGGTGCAGGACTACACCCTCCAGCGGGAACTGCTGCGGGTGCCGCGGGTGGCGGGCGTGACCGGCGTCGGCGGGACAGTGAAGCGGTACGAGGTGCAGCCCGACCCGGCCCGGCTGAAGCAGTACGGCGTCAGCCTGGGCCAGCTCCAGGCCGCACTCGGGGCGGCGAACGCCAACGGCAGCGGGGACAACCTGACGCAGGGGCAGCAGACGATCGTGGTGCGGTCGCTCGGGCTGATCGGCGGGGGGAAAGACCCGCAGTCGGCCGTACTCACTCTCGCCGCCCCGGCCGAGGCGGCGGCGGTGCTGCGGGCGGAGGAAGCGCGGCGGTGCGTCGAAATCCGGCAGGTGGTGGTGGCGAGCGTGAACAACGTGCCGGTGACGGTCGATCAACTGGTGGACGGCGGGCCGATGCTGAGTTACGACGGCGCCCCGCGGGCGGACGACCGGCACGTCGTCGAGCGGGGGGTAGTGGTCGGCCACCAGACCCGGCAGGGGCGGGTGAGCCTGAGCACACCGAAGGCGGGCGAAGACGCCAAGCAGGCGAAGAACGCCGACGGCACCTGGGCGTGGGACGACGACCCGGACGTGGTGCAGGGCATCGTGCTGCTGCGGAAGGGGAAGGAGTCGATGCCGGCGCTGAAGGACGTGCTGGCCAAGATCGACGAGCTGAACCAGCCCGGGCACCTGCCGCCGGGTATGAAGTTGGCCGTCTTCTACAACCGCTCCGCCCTCATCGACAAGACGACCGAGACGGTTCACGAGAACCTGCTGGTGGGTATGGCGCTGGTGTCGGCCATCTTGCTGATGTTCCTGGGGAACGTGCGGGCGGCGGTGATCGTGGCCACGAACATCCCGCTCGCCTTGCTGTTCGCGTTCGGCGTGCTGTACGCCCGCGGCAAGAGTGCCAACCTGCTGAGCATCGGGGCGGTGGACTTCGGCATCATCGTCGACTCATCGGTCATCATCGTGGAGAGCATCTACCGCCACCTGATGAGCGGCGACCACGCCGACGAGCCGCTCGCCGACCGCATCGGCCGGGCGTGCGGGCACGTCACCCAGAGCCTGCTGTACGCCACCCTCATCATGGTGTGCGCGCTGCTCCCCCTGTTCACCATGACCGGCCCGGAGGGGCAGATCTTCGGGCCGATGGCCGACACCTACGCCTTCGCCCTGGCCGGGGCGCTGGCGCTCGCCCTGCTGGTGTCTCCGGTCCTGTGCCTGCTGCTCATGCGGCACCTGAAGCCGAAGCGAGACAACTCCCTCGTCCGCGGGTTGCAGTGGGTGTTCGTGTTACAGATGAAGCTGCTGCTGAAGGTGCGGTGGGTGGCGCTGGCGGCGTTCGTGGCGGCGGTGGCGTACACCGGGGTGTCGGCGGCGCACATGGGCCGCGAGTTCATGCCCGAACTGGAGGAGGGGAACCTGATGGTGCGGGGCACGTTCCCGGTGAGCGTGTCGCTGGCCGAGGTGAGCGGGCGGTCGCAGCAGGTACGGAAGGTGCTCCAGCAGTTCCCCGAGTTCGCCGTGCTGGTGTCCACCATCGGCCGGCCGGACGACGGCACCGACCCGACCGGCTACTACAACGTGGAAACCTTCATCCCCATGCGGCCGCAAGAGCAGTGGCCGGTGGACCCGTCCCGCGGCCGACCCCGCACCAAGGCCGAACTGGTTCACGACCTGGACGAGACGCTGGAGGCGAACTTTCCCGGCGTGGACTTCGACATCTCGCAGATCATCCGGGACAACGTGATGGAGGCCCTGTCCGGGGTGAAAGGGGAGAACTCGATCAAGGTGTTCGGCCCGGAACTGGACGTGCTGGAGGCCACCGCCGGCAAGATCCGCGACGGGCTGAACACGGTGGCCGGGGTGCAGAACGCCGGGGTGTTCCGCATCCAGGGGCAGGCGAACCTGGAGTTCCCCGTGGACCGGCGGAAGTGCGCCCGGTGGGGGGTGTCGCCGGCGGACGTGCAGGCGGTGGTGCAGTCGGCCGTCGGCGGCCGGGCGGCCACCCAGGTGCAGGAGGGGGAGAAGCTGTTCGATCTGACTGTTCGCTGGCCGGCCGGCCTGCGGGCGTCCGAGGAGGGCATCCTGGCCATTCCGGTGCCGGTGGGCAACGTCGTCACCCCCGGCAACCAGGTCGTGGCCGGCGGCAGCCCGGTCGGCTCGGGCGGGGTCGGGCTGTCACCGACCGGCAGCACCCTCCCCCCGCCCAGCCCGACGGGCAATCCGAACAATGTGCCGGCGGTCGCCCCGTCGACCAGCACGGTCCCGCTGTCGGCGCTC
>CANJKY010000560.1 GCA_947474875.1 Gemmataceae bacterium | reverse complement strand
CCGCCACTACTTCTACCCTCACACACCGTTTCGGAGCTTCTCCCATGTCGAACGTCGTTCGCGTCGCCGTCACCGGGGCCGCCGGCCGGGTGGCCAACAGCCTGGTCCTGCGGCTGGCCTCCGGCGAGGTGTTCGGGCCGAACACCAAGGTCGTCCTGCAACTGCTCGAAGTGCCGGTGTCCGTGGCCCTGAAGGCCATGCCGACTCTCGAAGGGGTGGGGTACGAGCTGATCGACTGCGGGTTCCCCACCTTGCAAGACGTGATCGTGACCGACGACCCGAACAAGGCGTTCGCCGGGTGCAACTGGGCGATCCTGGTGGGGGCGGCTCCGCGGGGGCCGGGGATGCAGCGGAAGGACCTGCTGGTGAACAACGGCAAGATCTTCGTCGGCCAGGGGAAGGCGATCGCGGCCAACGCGGCGTCCGACGTGCGGGTTCTGGTGGTCGGCAACCCGTGCAACACCAACTGCCTGGTGGCCTACGAGAACGGCAAGAGCGTGCCGGCCGACCGCTGGCACGCCATGACCCGGCTGGACCACAACCGGGCGGTGGCGGCGCTGGCGCAGAAGGCCGGGGTGCCGAACGAGACGGTGACGAACATGACCATCTGGGGCAACCACTCGAACACCCAGTTCGCCGACTTCGGCAACGCCAAAATCGGCGGGAAGAAGGCGACGGACGTGATCCCCGACCGCGCGTGGCTGGAGGGCACGTTCCTGCCGGCCACCCAGGAGCGGGGCAAGTTCATCATCGACAAGACCGGGGTGTCGTCGTCGTTCTCGGCGGCGAACGGGGCGATCGACCACGTCAAGGCGTTCGTGAACGGCACCCCGAAGGGGGACTGGACAAGCGCGGCGGTGGTGAGCAACGGCGAGTACGGGGTGCCGAAGGGGCTGGTGTTCGGCTACCCGGTGACCACGAGCGGGGGCAACTGGAAGGTGGTGGAGGGGCTGACGTTCGATGAGTTCGGCAAGGCGGCGTTCGCCAAGACGCTGAAGGAGCTGCAAGAGGAGCGGGAAGCGGTGAAGGACCTGCTGCCAGGGTGATGCGCACCGCCCTGCTCGTCCACGGCCTCGGCCGCTCGCCGGTCTCGATGTTCCCGCTCGCCGGCCCGGTCCGGAGGGCGGGAGTTCGGCCCCATTTCTTCGGCTATTCGGCGTCGGTCGAATCGATGCCGCGGATCGTTGCCCGGTTGAAGCGGACGCTGACGAAACGCCAGCCCGATTACCTGATCGGCCACTCGCTCGGCGGGATTCTGCTGCGGCTGGCGCTGGCCGAGTTACCGACGACCTCGGTGAAGCACTTTTTCATGCTCGGCCCGCCGAACCAGTCGCCGCGGCTGGCCCGGTACTTCACGAAGTGGGGGCTGCCGTTCCGCCTGTTCTCCGGGTCGAGCGGGCGGTTCGTGGCCGACCCGGCCGGGTACCTGCGGCTGCCGCCCCCGCCCTGCCCCACCACCGTGGTCGCCGGCACCGCCGGCCCGCGGGGGCGGTTCAGCCCGTTCGGCAGCGAGCCGAACGACGGCGTCGTGAGCGTGGGCGAAGCGAAGCTCGACGCCACACACGAGCCGCTGCTGGTCCCGGCGTTGCACACCTGGATCATGTCGCACCCGCAGGTTCACGCCCTCGTCCGCGATATCATGACAGGAACTACGACCCGCACGCCTAGAGGTGCATCATGACCACGGCCCGAAACGTCCTCGGCGGCCCACTTCAATCTTGCTCCACCAAGCCGCTCACCGGGTTCTACCGCGACGGCTGTTGCAATACCGGCGAGCAGGACCTCGGTCTGCACCTCGTCTGCACGCAGGTGACGGCCGAGTTCCTGGCCCACCAGAAGAGCGTGGGGAACGACCTGATCACCCCGGTGCCGCACTACCGCTTCCCCGGGCTGAAGCCGGGCGACCGCTGGTGCCTGTGCGTGCAGCGGTGGAAGCAGTCGCTGGAGGCCGGGTGCGCGGCCCCGGTGGTGCTGGAGGCGACGCACATCTCGGCCCTCGAGTTCGTCGACCTGGACGACCTACAGCGGCACGCCGTCAACCCCGCCGGGAAGAAGTGAACCACGCGAGCCGCACCATACGGCGTGGTGGCTGAAAGCTGGGTATCACACGCTGACGGCACTGTTCCTGCTGTTCACGGCGGTGTATGGCTACGCGGCGGTCGGCCGGCTATAACTGGGACAGCACGTCGAACAACCGGGGATCCCGTCATGGACCTGAGTAACGTCACCGAGCGTGGGAACGTGGAGGACCGCCGCGGCGGGCTGCCCGGCGGGGCGGCGCTGGGCGGCATCGGCGCGCTCGTCGTCACCCTGATCGCCGGCTACCTGGGCATCAACCCGCAGGTGGCGAACCAACTGTTCCAGGCGTTCGGCGGGGCGGTCCAGCAGCAGAAGGCCGGGCCGGGCAAGCCGGACGGATACAAGGAGTTCGCCGAGAAGATCACCGGCGCGTGCGACGAGGTGTGGCGGGAGTGGTTCGCCCGCAACTACGGCCAGCGGTGGCAGGAGCCGACGCTGGTGCTGTTCGACTCCCCGTCGGTACCCACCGGCGGATGCGGGACGGTGCCGTCCGAGGCCGGCCCGTTCTACTGCCCGGGCGACAAGAAGCTGTACCTGAACCCGGAGTTCTTCGACACCCTGGAGAAGGAGTTGGGCGGGTCGAAGGCCCAGTTCTCCCAGGCGTTCGTCATCGCCCACGAGATCGGGCACCACATCCAGAACCTGCTCGGGTACAACGCCAAGATGCGGGCGTTCCAGGAGCGGGAAGGGGAGAACGGGGGCATCCGGCTGGAACTCCAGGCCGACTACCTGGCCGGGTGCTGGGCGTTCCACGGGCAGCGGCGGTACAAGTTCCTCCAGAACCCGGACAAGGACTTGCAGGAGGCGCTGAAGACCGCCAAGTCGATCGGCGACGACGCCATCATGCGGAAGATGGGGCGGGGCGACCGGGTGAACTCGGCCAAGTTCAACCACGGCACGGCCGAGCAGAGGTACTTCTTCTTCAAGAAGGGGTTCGACACCGGCGACGCCACAAGGAAGACGCTGGACAAGTTCTTCGACCCGAACGTCAGGCCGCTCGACCTGGGTCCGAAGACGTGGGGACAGTGACAGCCGGGGCGTGATTACGAAAGCCGCGGGACGGCCGTCCCGCGGCTTTTTTTATTCCCGCCGCGCCAGATACGCCCCGAGCGCCCGGTCCACCGGCTGGTCGGTCCGCAGCAGTTGGTAGTCGATGTGCAGGTCTTCGGCGGTCCGCCTCAGTTGCGTCCGCCACTCCTCGAAGCTCTTCAGGTACTCCTCCCGCAGCCGGCGGGCGTCCACCGTCAGCTCGTGCCCCCGCACCTCAAGGTTCTTGAACTTGGTCGGGTTCTTGAACGGGAACTCCAGCTCCTCCGGGGCGAGGATGTGGAACAGGATCACCTCGTGGTGCCCGTATCGCAGGTGCCGCAGCGCCCGTGACAGCGACGACACCTGGTCGAAGCAGTCGGACAGCAGGATCACGAGCCCCCGCCGCTTCAGGTGCTGACCGGCGATCTGATCCCACACCTCGCCTAGCGACGTCTCCCCGCCGGTCTTCGTCTCCTCCAGCTTTTTGAGCAGGGTGAGCAGGTGCTTGGAACTGGTCTTCGGCGGGATGTACGCCCGCGGCTTGGTGTCGTGCGTGAGCAGCCCGACCGCGTCCAGTTGGCCGAGCAGCAGGTACGCCAGGCTGGCCGCCACCTGCTGGGCGAACTCGAACTTGCTCAGCGGCTGACTGCCGCGGTAGCCCATGCTCCCGCTCGCGTCCACCACCAGCACCGCCTTCAGGTTCGTCTCCTCCTCGT
>CANJKY010000559.1 GCA_947474875.1 Gemmataceae bacterium | reverse complement strand
TCGCCGACCCGTCACGTCTCCGCCACCCCGACCAACTCCGCAGGCGGACGAACGCTCGCAGGTTCCGCGCCTTGCGGGGCGTTTCCAGCTTCGCACCGGTTGCACCTCCTGGCCCCCCGCGCATACTTCCCACACACGGCGGTCGGACGGACCTGACTGCCGTTCTCGTTCGGGACGGAACCCCACCGACGGACCGGGCGCGAGCCACACTCGCGCGCTCCGGGATTTGGAGGTTCCCACCATGACCCCGTCACGCCGCCTGCTGCTCCTCGGGCTGATCCTCGTCGGCACCCAACTGACCGGCTGCTACTGCTGCCGCCCACTATTCCCGCGGCTGCCGCTGTGCGGCCAGGGAGCGTGTTGTACCGGTTCGGTGTTCCCGCGGCTGGCCGGGGCGTACCCGGTGGCCGCCGGCGGCGTGCCCGTCGGGCCGGTGGCCGTGTCGACGGGCGGCTACGATCCGGGGTGCGTGGGGTGCGGGTCGGGCGGCGGCATCCCGATCGCCGACGCGGGGCAGGTGTACCACGGTGCGCCGATCGCCACCACGCCGGCCCCGGCCGGGTCCCCGCCCACGTCCACCCCGCTCGGGTTCCCCGGGGGCAGCGTCCCGATGAGCATGCCCGGGGGCGGGGTGTCCTACGGCGGTATCCCGTTCGACTCGGCCCTGAACACGCCGACCGTCACCCCGCCGACAGCGGCGAAGAAGCTGGACGTTCCGGCGGACGGGCGGAAGATCGTCACGGCGGGGAAGTAAGTCGCCTCGGGGCGCGATGGCACGGGTCGTTCTTCACCGGCGGATGAGCCGCCACGACAGGACCACCGCGGCGACGCCCAGCACCGCGTTCGCCGCCCACACCCCGACCGGCATGGGGATGCGGCCGTCGCGGGCGTACCCGCCGGCCATGAACAGAACGGGGTAGTACACGAACAGGGCGGGCAGGAAGCAGACGACGAAGATGCTCAGGTAGTCGGCCCGGTTCGCCCACAGCCCGACCGGGCAGCCGAGGACGGCGAAGAACAGGCAGCCGAACGCGATCGCCGGCCGCATGTGGTACTCGTACCGCATGATCCGGTCCAGCCGGGTGAAGTGCCGGGCCAGGTTCTTGCAGTGCTCGATCTGGCCCGCCCGGCCGGCCGGTTCCACCGGCACGCGGGTGACGTCCAGCCCCGCCCGGTCGGCCAGCTCCGCCTGCTCGACCGGGGTGAGTGTCTTGTCCGCCGGCAGCGCGGCCAGTTCGGTCCGCAGCCGGTCGTTGGCTGCCGCCAGTCCGGCGCGGTCGGCGGCCACCCCGGTCAGGTCTTTCCAATCCACCGACGCCGGGTTATCTTCTAGTTCCTTCCGCAGGGCGTCCAGGTTGAACTGCGGCGGTAGTTCGTGTTCGAACGGGTCGTCGCCGGAGCGGGTGAACCCGGGGCCGGACCAGTTGCTCCCCTCCAGCCGGATCACCTTCCGGTCCAGGTCCACCGTCAGCCGCGCCTCCCGGGTGCGGGCGACGGCGGTGTCGGAGTCGTCGCCGCCGCTGCTGGTGCGGCCGCCCGGCTGGGTCGGCTTCCGCTTGACGATCACGTCCAGCAGCCGCCGGTCCTCCACGTCCCGCACGTACAGCACGTACGTGTCCTTGCCGCCGGGGAACTTCATCACCCGCTCCTTCTTCAGCGCCAGGCAGATGGCCTCCTCCGGGTCGGCCAGCAGGGTCTCCTTCGTCTGCCGCCAGGACGCCGGGGTGACGGAGAACTGGAGGGCGGCGGTGCCGACCGACGCCGCCAGCCCGAGGGCGATGGCCGGGCGGAGGACGGCCAGCAGGTCCACCCCGGCCGCCTTCAGCGCCACCGCCTCGTTGTCGTACGACACCCGCCCGTACACCACGCAGGTGGCGAACAGGCAGGACGGCGGGATGATGTACGGCAGCAGGTTGGTGGTGAGTAGCGGCAGGATCTTGAGCACCTGGCTCAGGCTGGCCCCGGACTGCAGCTGCTGGAGCACCGCCCCCATGGTGAACACCCCGGCCAGCCCGATCAGGCACAGGACGAACACCCGCACCAGCTCCCAGAACAGCGCCCGCTGGAAGGTGCCGAACAGGGCGGCGAACAGGCGGTCGATCGAGCGGTTTAGCACGGCGACTCCCACAGGCTTGTCTTCCGTGGCACCGGCGGCCCGCCGGTGTTCGGACATCACCGGCGGGCCGCCGGTGCCACGGAAGACAGTTCCCCGCTCATTCTACCGGGGCGCGCCGCGGACGGTGGGCGGCGGGGCCGGGTCGCGGGCGAACCGCGCCCGCCACCGCTCGGCCACCGCCCGCACCGGGTCCGTCACCGCCGGCAGCATCACCGCCTTCGGGGTGAGCGCCCCGTCCACCCGCGTCAGCTCGATCTTGAACAGCCCGCCGCTCACCAGCCCGGCCACGTCCCCGAACGGGGTGGCCAGCCACCGCCGCAGGGTCTGCGACCAGATGGTGTAGAACTCGAAGTTCACGTCCTTCCCGGCCACGTCCATCTCCCCGGACCCGCCCAGGCTGACGGCCGACCCGAGCAGGTCCAGCTGGGTCACCTTCAGCCGGTCGCCGAACACCTCGAACGCGGCGTGCGCCTCGTCGAACGCAACCCCGTCCGGGGTCTGCCCCTTCAGCACCTTCACCAGCTCGAGCAGCACCGGCAGGTTGTACAGCCGGCCGTGCGGCACGTCGACCCGGCCGGTGCCGGTGAGCACCGGCCGGCCGGACCGCGGGTCCAGCTTGTTCTCCAGCAGCACGTCCGCCTGGGCCAGCCCCTTCAGCTCGCCGGACCCGAGCTTGCGGTGCCGGGCCATGTCCTCCAGCTTCACCCCGGAGGCGGTCAGCCACAGCCGGTACTTCACCGGCTCGGCCAGCGTCACCCGCGCCTCCCCGCCGACGCTGCCGCCGAACAGGGTGCCGGCCAGGTCGCGGAACTCGGCCACCGGCGGCTGGTACTGGCCCGGCCGGTTCGGGTCCGGCTGCTGCGGGCGGACGCGGTACGCCGCCTTCGCCCGGGTCACCGGCTGGCCGGCCACCGTCGCCCGGTCGAACCACAGGTTGCCGACCACCGCCCCCAGGTGGGTGCCCTCGAACCGCCCCTCGCTGGCGATCGACCCGTACACGTCGTCCCACCCGGCGCCGGTGTCGAACGCCCCGCCGGTCAGCCGGAGGGTGGCGTTCCAGTAGATGACGGCGTTCGCCAGGTCGGACGGGCGGTCGGGCGGCGGCGGCGGCTGCCAGGCGCGGGTGAACGGCTCCAGCCCGGCGGCGGTGACCACCAGCGGCTTGTCCGGCGGGGGCCGGCGGAACGCCCACGGTTGCACCGCGGCTAGCGGGGGCAGGAGGGCCGGCTCGGTCGGCCCGCCGGCCGTGGCCGATTGCGTGTGCAGCGCCTGCACCACCCCGGCCGGCGGCGGGCCGACCAGCAGCGGCTTCGCCGGCTCGCCGGGGGCGTCGATCACCAGGTGGTCGATGGTCAGCTCGGCCGGGCCGCGGACGTTCAGCGCCTCGACCCCGGCCCGCAGGCTGCCGGGCAGCGCCCGCAGGAAGGCGGCGTCGGCCACCAGCGGGGCCACCTTCACCGGCCCCAGGTTGGCCCACACCCCGTCGGTGCCGGTGAACCGCACGTCGGCGGCGGCCATCTTCACCACCGACTGGCCGTGCCGGCCGGCGAAGTCGAGCATCTCCACCCGCCCGCCCTGATACCGCAGCACCCCGCTCAACTGGTGCAGGTCGTACGGGAAGAACGACGGGGTGACGGACGGCCCGCGGAAGTGGAAGGCGATCTTCAGGTCGGTGGCCGGGTCGAACGGCGGCTCGGCCGGCAGCAGGGCGGCGGC
>CANJKY010000558.1 GCA_947474875.1 Gemmataceae bacterium | reverse complement strand
GGCCGCCGTCGTCCGGTTGCTGCCCGACGACCCAATCCACCGGTACAACCTGGCAGTCCTGCTCGCCCGTCTCGGCAACCGGCGGGATGCCGTCCGCCAACTCGCCGACCTGAAGCCAGAGACTGCCACCCACTGGTATAAGCGGGCGTGCGTGTACGCCCTGATGTTCAGCGACACGCACATGAACTACCGGGATGAGGCGATCGTGTCGCTGCGAAACGCACTGCGGTGGGGGTACAGCGACTTCGCCGAGTTGAAGACCGACACGGACCTGGACAACCTCCGCGACCAGCCGGATTTCTACGACCTGGTCAACCGCCGGGGGCGGTGGGCCGAGTGACTGCCGGCAGGCGGACGGCCCCCGTCGGGCACACCACCTCGCACGCCCCGCACCCGACGCAGTCCGCTGGCCGCGGCAGCCACACCACCGACCCTGCCATCTCCAGACACCCCGTCGGACACACGGCCACGCACCCCCCACTGCCGACGCAGCAGGTCGGATCGAGTTCCGGGAGTGTTGGCGACCAGGTCATACCCTGTCCTCGAACGCGCCGGCGGCCAGATCGATCGTCGGTTCCGACCGCGGAGCGGTGTCGCCGGCCACCACACCCATCAGTCCGCTCACCGCGTCCTCCAACACCGGCCGGGTGAGCGGCGGGAACAGCACCACCCGGGCGCCCACATCCGCCGCCGCCGCCGCCCACGGCGGGCGGTCGTCGTCGTTCAGCTTCACGTCGCTCACCACCACCACCGCCGCGTCCGCGTTCCGCGCGTGCAAATCTGCCACCACCCCGAGCGGGTTCGCCGCGGCGTCGGTGAAATCGGCCTGGAGGATCGCCACGCACGGCTGACGGCGGGCGGCAGCGTCAACCCACGCGGCCGGCTGGCGGAACTCTCGTAGCACCCACCGGCGTTCGGCGACGATCTCCCGAAGCTGAGCCGCCAGCCAGTCGTCGAACGCGCACAACACGACGTGCGGGTGCTTCACGTCTCGTCCCCCGACGGCGGCTCCCCGCCCAGCCTAAGAGCGGTGATACGGCGGGACAACCGCGCCCGCCACACGCCGAGCACCTCAGCCGCCTCTGCCAGCCGCCCGCCGCTCTTCGCCAGTGCGGCCGCGATCATCCGCCGCTCCACCGACTCCAGCACCTCGTCAAGTTTGGGCGTCGGTTTCGCCGGGGCCGGGGTGTGGCCGACGAGCAACCGCTCGCGGATCACCCGCGGTAGGTGGTCCTTACGGAGTGGCTGCCCGTCGGCCGCGGCCAGAACGTCGAGCAACTCCCGCCAGTTCCCCGGCCAGTGGTAGCCGCGGAGAGCGGCGATGGCTTCCGGCTCTGCCGCTCCGGGCAACAGCCGGGAGACGATCAGCGGCAGATCGTCCAGCCGCTCGCGGAGAGCCGGTACGCGGATCTCGATGGGGGCATGGCGGGTGAAGAACGCCGGGACCAATCGCCCGCTGTTCACCAACTCCTCCGCCGTGGTCGTCGAACCGCAGATGAGCCGCGGGCCGAACGCCGACTCGCACCACCCGAGGATGCGGGCTTGCAGCGGCCTGGGCAGTTCCTCCGGCCGGTTCAGATACAGCGTGCCCACCACCGGCGTGCCCGCCAGCCCGCCCTTGCCGAACAACATTCCCTCCAGGATGTACGGCTGAAGCCCGCCGCACGGCAGGCCGACGAACGCCCGCTCACGCCGCGGGCTGTTGTGGTGGATGACCCGCGCCGCCGTCTCCTTTCCTGTCCCCGGCTCGCCGTGAATCCAGACAGACACTTCACACGCCGCTGCGGCACGGGCTTGTGACGCCAGTCGTTCGGACACCTGCGATGGCCCGGCCAGCAGGTCGAACGTGTATCGAGCAGCGTGATTCGCCCGCACTGCTGCCACCGCCGCCGGCACCTTCACCCGCGGCAACGTGCGCGACGGCCCGACGACGGTAAGCAAACCGATGACGCCGAGCACCTGCCGCTCATCGACCCCGAGCAAGGGAACGAAAGTGATGTCCCACCACGGCGGTCCGGTAGTCGAATCCGGGGCCGCCCGCCGGACGCGAGCTTCCGATCCGGCCCACACTTCCGGCGACGGGGCGATGGGCGAAAGCGACCGCCGGTTCGCGGCCACCTTCGTCCCGCGGAACTTGGCGAACGACAGGCCGGTGGCCCGCTCCCACGCGGGGTTGGCGTACCGCAGCCGGCGGTCGCCGCCGAACACGAACACGGCCGACTCGGAGCGGTCGAAGAACGACCGCCACGCGAACCGGGTGCGGGGGGAGGGGGCGTCGGACACGGGTCAGCCTGCCGGGCGAGGGCCGGTCACTGCCCGCCCATTCTGACACGGGTGATGACCGCAGGCAAATCGAGCTTCGCCAGATAGGACGTCAGGCCGGCGTGCGGGTCGCCGCCAACGGCCACCTCCAGCTTGGGCAGCAGCAGGCCGGGGGTGGGCGACGTGCGAAGCTTCTGCAGGTGGTCGAGTAGAACCTCACGGCCCTTCGGGTTCCCCCGTAGCATGTAGTGAACCCAGGCCCACGCCTCCTGGTACTCGGCCCGGCCCATCTGGTTCACCTGCGACAGCTTCTCCAGCCGGGCGAGGTCGCCGCGGAAAGGGGTCGGGCGGGACGACTCGCCAGTCCGCAGGGCGTCGAGGTGTAACGGGTTCACCCCGTCGTTCGCCGCCGGCTGCTCGAAGAACCCGGCCAGCCCCTCATCCAGCCACAGGGGTACGCCCTTGAGCGTGCCGTGAAGCAAGGCGTGCGTCAGTTCGTGTCGCAGATCGGTCTGGAGCCGCGGGCTGGCCCAGGTGTACACCTGGAGTTGCGGCGGCAGCCCGTACCCGCGGGCCGGTTCGGCGAAGAAGTACGCACTGCGGAGCGGCAGTTTGTCGTCCTTCGCCTTCAGGAATGCGTGGTACCGGTCTTCGTCCGCGTACAGGTACACGTGGATCAGCCCGTTCCCGACCGGTACCCGCAATTCGGACTCGATCTGCTCGGGCAAATCTTCCAGTTCGCGGAACAGCGGTGAGGCGGTGTCGAGCGGGAAGTCGGAGTGGAACAGGTACGGGCCGACGCGGGCGGTGTGACTGGCAGGCGTGGTGGCTGCGGCCGGGGTGGGGGTGGCCGCCCGGCTCCGCTCTCCAACCCGTGTTCGGCTATCTGGCCCTGCCCCGCGTGGCTCGAACGTGTTGCACCCGGCGACGGCGCATACGATTGCCGCGACCAGACACATCTGATTCGTGGTCCGAGGCCGGTTGGGGGGGCGATCGGTCATGAACCCTGTTCCGTGGGCATCCGGGTGCGTGGATAACCGACCGTTCCCCGGTCGACTACCGGAGTTGCCATCCAATGATCGGCCCGCGGTCGCATCCCACTTCACCCGGACCATTTATCCGAGTGGACGGCCGGATTGTAAGTTTTTCCGGACCTTGGCGGCGGTGGCGGCAGCCACCCCTTTCCACCAGGATTTCAGCACATTCCGTTCCACCGACGGGTCGAGAAAGGCTCGCAGGAACCGCCATCGGTCGGTGCGGGAAACCTGGGCCGACTGGGCAAAACTGGCGTTCAGCCGGGCCAGGTTGCGAACCCGCTCCACGTCCGACACTCGCCGGCCGGTGGTGATCCCGACCAGATCGATGAGCACCGGATTTCCGGTCTGTCCGTCGATGAGAATGTTCGGCGCCTTCAGATCGCGGTGCGACACCTGCCGGTCGTGCATGAGCCGGATCAGCCGACCGAGCTTCCACGCCAGGACCCGGAGCCGCTGTCGATCGGCGGTGCGAACCGCGTCGGGCAGTTCGGCGGCCGCCGGAACGATCTCGAACGCGATGTATCCCTCGCACG
>CANJKY010000557.1 GCA_947474875.1 Gemmataceae bacterium | reverse complement strand
GGTCAGGTTGGTGGACCGCAGGATGACGCGGGCGGCGTCGTTGTCGAGGTCGTTGTTCCGCAGGTCGAGGTGGGTGAACCGCCGGCACTCTCGGGCGTTCACCAGGGCTTCGACGGCTTGCAGGGTGACCGTAGGGCTGTAGGTGAACTCCGCCAGCGGGGACCACTCCTGAGGCGCTGTCTCGAGTTCGGCTTCAACAACTTCTATTCGCAGCGTTCCGCTTAGATCCAGTCGCGTAACATGCTGCGTCACCGGACTGTTCAGGATGGTGTTAATGGGCTTGGAACTGGCGATAAGGCCATCGTTCACGGTCAGATGGCCCGTCCCATACCACTCCGGATGTTCAACAACTGCCACTCGGCGGAACGAGTCAGGGTCCGAGAGTAGGGGTACCGACACCTCGATCCGGCCGTCCGCCATGAAACCGCGGCCGGCCGTCTTCCCATGGCACTCCCGTCGGATGCGTTCGGCCCACTCCGCATCGCCTCGCTCGTCCAGCCAGTCGGCGAATACCAGCCGGGGCAGGTCGTCGTCCGGGGCGGCGAAGATCGCCTTCAGGAACGCTTCCCGCTGGTCGTGGTCGTCCATGCGGGAATTGTAGGTCCGGCTGTGCCGGACGAATGAGCCGTCCGGCACAGCCGGACCTACAAGAGCGCCGTCGTCTCGGAGAAGCCGAACATCAGGTTGAAGTTCTGCACCGCCACCCCGCTCGCCCCGCGGACCAGGTTGTCCTCGCACGCCAGCACCACCACCCGCCCCTTCACCACCCGCACACACACGTCCAGGAAGTTGGTGTGGGCGGTGTCCTTCGTCGCCGGCAGGGTGTCGCGCACCCGCACGAACGGCTTCCCCGCGTAGTACCGGCGGTACAGGACGGTCAGATCTTTCTCGGCCACCGACTTCGTCGGCGTGGCGTAGATGGTGCTGAAGATGCCGCGGTCCATTGGGATCAGGTGCGGGGTGAAGATGACACTCACCGACGTGCCGGCCACGTCGGACAGCGTCTGCTCGATCTCCGGCGTGTGCCGGTGCTTGCCGACGTTGTACGCGATCAGGCTCTCATTGCACTCGGGGAAGTGGGTGGTCAACTTCGGCGTGCGGCCAGCCCCGCTCACTCCGCTCTTGCTGTCGATCACCACCGTGTTCAGGTCGATCAGCTTTTCGGCCACCAGCGGGGCGAGGCCGAGGATGCCGGTCTGCGGGTAGCAGCCGGGGTTCGCCACCAACTTTGCCGTGCGGATGCGGTCGGCGTACAGTTCGGGCAGGCCGTACACGGCGTGGGTCAGGTTCTTCGTGTCGTGGTGCGGGCTGCCGTACCACTCGGCGTACACCGCCGGGTCCTTCAGCCGGTAGTCCGCGCTCAGGTCCACCACCCGGATGCCGCGGTCGAGCAGCGGGGCGACCACCTCCGCGCTCAGGCCGTGCGGCAGGCAGCCGAACGCGCACCCGACGCCCTTCGCCTTCAGCGCGTCCGGGTCGAACTGCTCCATCGGCAGGTCGCACCGGGCGAGCAGGCTCGGGTGT
The DNA here is from genome assembly GCA_947474875.1 of Gemmataceae bacterium. Taxonomy (GTDB): domain Bacteria; phylum Planctomycetota; class Planctomycetia; order Gemmatales; family Gemmataceae; genus JALHQU01. The sequence goes on along the minus strand of CANJKY010000557.1, from coordinate 2,318 downwards.
TCGGTCGACACCGGCTTACCCGGCTCCTGCCGCGACGTGACCACGGCGATCTCCGCCCCGGGGTGCCGGAGCAGAAGCTTGATCAGTTCGACCGCCGTGTACCCGGACCCGCCGAGCACCGCCACTTTCACGCGCGACATGCCGTTCCCCGTTCGGAGTTCGCTGATATGGTACGATGATCGACTGAAAAGGTTCGCTCACCCACGCAGGCCAGTCATGTTCGTGGACCGGGTGGAGTTGTTCGTGTCCGGCGGGAACGGCGGGCGGGGCATGTGCTCGTTCCGGCGGGAGAAGTACGTCCCCCGCGGCGGGCCGGACGGCGGCGACGGCGGCGACGGCGGCAGCGTCATCATCCGGGCCGACCCGAACGCCGACAACCTGTCCCCGCTCGTCCACAAGCGGCACTGGAAGGCGAAGAACGGCGAGCCGGGCGGCACGTCTGGCTGCGCCGGCAAGGACGCCGCCGACCTGATCATCCTCGTCCCGCCGGGCACGCTCATCAAGGACCGCGACCGCGGCAACTTGCTCAAGGACCTGGTCGAACCGGGCGACGAGCTGGTGGTGAAAGGCGGCCGCGGCGGGCGGGGGAACACGCACTTCGCCACCGCCACCAACCGCACCCCGCGGGAGTTCGAGCCGGGCGAGGAGGGCGAGGAACGCTGGCTGACGCTGGAACTGAAGGTGATCGCCGACGCCGGTCTGATCGGGTTCCCGAACGCCGGCAAGTCCACGCTGCTGAGCCGGCTCAGCCGGGCGACGCCGGAGATCGCCGATTACCCGTTCACCACCAAGCACCCGAACCTCGGGATCGTGACCCTCGGCGGCGACGCCGGGTTCGTGCTGGCCGACCTGCCGGGGCTGATCGAGGGAGCCAGCCAGGGGGTCGGGCTGGGGCATGAGTTCCTGCGGCACGTCGAGCGGACGCGCGTGCTGATCCACCTCGTCGAGCCGTACCCGACCGACGGGTCGGACCCGGTGAAGAACTACCACACCATCCGGAACGAGCTGAAGACGTACAGCGCGGAACTGGCCGAGAAGCCGGAGATCGTGTGCGTGAGCAAGGCCGAACTGACCGACGCCGGCCTCGTTCGGGACGCCCTCGCCGCTGACATGGGCCGCGAGGTCTACCTGATGTCGAGCGTCACCGGCGAGGGTCTGTCGAAGGTGGTCGGGAAGGCGGCGGAGCTGATCGCCGAGCAGCGGCGGCTGGAGCGGGAGGCGAAGGAGCGGGCGAAGCCGGTCGAGTTCGCCACCGAGAAGGCCATCCGCGAGACGGAGGGCACCCCACCGTGACCCCGGACATCGTGGTGGACGTGGGCAACAGCCGGATGAAATGGGGTCGGTGCGACGCAGAACGGGTGAGGGGAAAAGTGTCACTGGCTCACGACACGCCGGTTGATTGGAAAGACCAAGCACTGATATGGGGGGCATCGGAACAGACCCGTTGGGTGGTGGCAGGTGTTGCCCCGCGCGAGGTTGAGCGATTTTGTGGATGGCTCGCGTCTCGTGGAACTGTGCCGACCGTGGTCACCAGCGACCTGTTCGAAGCAGCAAACGAGACCGGTCTTGTGACCGAAGTCGAATCTCTGCAGCAGATCGGCGTCGATCGACTACTGTCCTCGCTGGCCGCATTTCGCCGCCAGACTGTGCCGTCCCCCGTCGTGGTCATCAATGTGGGTACGGCCATGACTGTTGACTTCGTAAAAGCGGATGGGGTTCACGTCGGAGGAGTAATCCTGCCCGGCCCACAACTCATGTCCCAGTCACTGCATAACCACACGGCCAAACTTCCCGCTATCAAGATCGAGCCGAAGTTGCCCTCAACCTTTTTGGGCCGGAATACGGAGCAGGCGATTCAGGTTGGCATCGCCAACGCGGTGCTGAGCGTGGCGTATCAACTCGTCTGGGATTGGGTGAACCACGTCGGCCGGCCACCATGGGTGTATGCCACCGGCGGGGATGTTGGCTATTTCGAAGGGTTCGAGTTTTCCGCTAACGTGGCCGGATTCACGATCGACCCGTTCCTTACGCTCGAAGGCATTCGGCTGGCGGCGGAGGCGATGGGATGACCCGCGTGAGCGTCCTCACCCCGCCGGGCACCGGGGCCATCGCCACCGTCGCCGTGACCGGTCCGCAGACGTGGGAACTGGTACGGGCGAAGTTCCGCCCGGTGAAAGGTACGCTGCCGACCTCCCCTGCCCTGCACCGCTTCTGGTTCGGGAATCTGGGCCACGGTCCAGGCGACGAGGTGATCGTGGCCGTGCGGCAGGTGGAGCCGGAGGTGGTCGTCGAAATCCACTGCCACGGTGGGCGGCGGG
>CANJKY010000556.1 GCA_947474875.1 Gemmataceae bacterium | reverse complement strand
TCCGCTCCCGGTGTTCGCGGCGAAGACGGACCGCCCGCCCTACTTCTTGGCGAAGTTGGCCGCCACCGCGTCCCAGTTCACCACCTTCCACCACTCCTCCAGGTACTTCGCCCGCAGGTTCTTGTACTTCAGGTAGTAGGCGTGCTCCCACACGTCGCACCCCAGGAGCGGCGCCGGCCCGCCCTCCATCTGCGGGTTGTCCTGGTTGGCCGTACTGGTGATGGCCAGCGGCTTCTCCTTGCCCGGCACCAGCCACGCCCACCCGCTGCCGAACCGCTTGGTCGCCGCCTCGTTGAACGCCTTCTTCATCTCATCCACCGTCTTGAAGCTGGCCTCGATCGCCTTCAGCAGGTCGCCCTTCGGCTCCCCGCCCTTGCCGGCCGGGGCCATCACCCCCCAGAAGAAGGTGTGGTTCCAGTGCCCGCCGCCGTTGTTCCGCACCGCCGTGCGGGCCGCCTCGGGCACGCTCTTCAGGTCGGTGATGATCGCCTCGATGGGCTTCTTCAGCAGGTCCGGGGCGTCCTTCGTCAGGGCGGCGTTCAGGTTGGTCACATACGCCTGGTGGTGCTTGGTGTGGTGGATGGTCATCGTCTCGGCGTCGATGCTCGGCTCCAGGGCGGCGTAGTCGTACGGCAGCTTGGGCAGGGTGAACCCGGCCGGCTTGGGGTCTTCGGCCCGAGCGGTGGCGAACAACACTGGGGCGGACACGGCCGCGGCGGCGGCGGAGCGGAGGACGTCACGGCGGGTGAGCACGGGTGCGGTCCTTTCGGGGGGAGTCAGGGCGGGTGTGCGATAGCAAAAGCGGGGCCGGCGCCGGCCAACCCCGCTGACGTTATAGACGATCCGCCGCTACCGTCACTTCACCGACCACTTCACGTCGCTCCGCACGACGAACAGGTGGACGTGCGACCGCAGGTCTTTCGTCCGCCCCGGCGAGACGGTGAACTCGACCTGCGGCGGATCGCTCTGGAGGACTGTGTACTCCAGCTTGTCCTGCCCGGACCCCTGCCAGGCGAAGACGAGCAGGACGTGCGTCTTGAAGTCCACCAGCTTGGCCAGCCGGGTGCGGGTGGTCTCGTCCGGCACGGCCTTCTCCAACTCCGCGGCCGAAGTGATTTTCACCGGCTCGGTCGCCTTCCCGCCCTTCGCCTCGATCTTGTCGCCCTTCTCGACGGCGATTTCGGTGAACGCCGCGGCCGGCTTCTTGTCGTCGGCGCGGGCGAGGATGCCGAACAGGGCGACGAGCGGGATCATGAGCAGACGGGTCATGGGAAACTCCGACGGATGTGGCGACAGCATTCTAACGACCCACCCCGGTCGGCGGATTGCGGGCGACGCCCGCCCCGTAGAATCTCCCCGTCCTTCTGATAGTGGTAGGCCCACTCCGTGTGCCGTTCGGATGACGGCACACGGAGTGTGCCTACCACTCAAAGACTCGCACCCCGCTGCACCGCCCGCGTCCCATGATCGAACTCGACGGCCTGACCAAATCCTTCCCCGGCCCGGACGGCAAGCCGGTGACCGCGGTGGACGACCTGACATTCGCCGTCAACCCCGGCGAGGTGTTCGGGCTGCTCGGGCCGAACGGGGCGGGCAAGACCACCACCCTGCGGATGCTGTGTACGGTGCTCAAGCCGACCGCCGGGTTCGCCACCGTCGCCGGACACGACGTGGCCACCGACCCGTCGGCGGTGCGGCGGAGCATCGGCTTCCTGTCGGCCAACACCGGGGTGTACGACCGGATGACGGCGTGGGAGATGGTCGGGTACTACGGCAAACTGTACGGCCTCCGCGGGGACTCCCTCACCGCCCGACTGGAGACGCTGTTCGACGCCCTCCAGATGAACGATTTCCGCAACGTGGTCGGCGGGCGGATGAGCACCGGCATGAAGCAGAAGGTGAGCATCGCCCGCGCCCTGGTTCACGACCCGCCGGTGCTCATCTTCGACGAGCCGACCGCCGGGCTGGACGTGCTGGTGCAGCGGGCCGTGTTGCAGAGCATCGCCAAGTTGAAGGCGGAGGGGAAGACGATCCTGTTCAGCACGCACATCATGACCGAGGTGCAGAAGCTGTGCGACCGGGTGGCGGTGATGGCGAAGGGCCGCATCGCCGCCTGCGGCACGCTGGCCGAGCTGAAGGCGGAGCACGGCCAGGATGACGTGGAGGAGCTGTTCTTCAGCCTGGTGGGGGAGGGGTGAAGTCCGGAGCCGTCAGTCCGCCGCCACCTCGCCGGCGGCGCGGGTGCTGAGCGCGGCCAGGGTGCGGATGGCGATGCTGTCCCGCAGGAACCGCACGCTGCCGTCGGCCATGGCCGCGTTCGCCCCGCCGGTGTGGAAGCTGTACACCTCGTAGGCGTTGGTGCAATTGATCGCGCACTCGCCGACCAGCGTCAGCCCGTCCGGGCTGGTGCCTTCGATGCCGAACCCCTTCTGGTGGTCGGCCCACAGCCCGCCGGTGGTGGTGCCCGGCCCGTCCCCGCCGAACGGCGGCACCTGGTCGGTCACCCGTTTGCCCTTCACCCAGTACTCCGGCCGGTTCGCGTCCTCGGTCATCAGGATGGTGTTCGACAGTCCGTCGGTGACGTCCGCCACCCGCGACCCGGTGGAACTCATCACCCCCCGCCAGACGGACATGTACCCGGCCGGGTTCGGGTAGTTCAGGTACTCCAGCAGCGGCAGGGCTACCACCGACACGTTCGTGTAGTCCCAGGCCGCGCCGTCGAACGGCGAGCCGGGGGTGCCCGGCACCGCCGACTTCCCGGCCCGCCCGCCGTTCGCCGCCGGGCACAGGAACGTCGGCACCCGCGCCGACCGGGCCGTCCGGTTCACCGGGTCGTACCAGTTGGCCGACAGCACGTAGATGTTCCGCACGTTCTCCTGTTCCAGGTACGGCAGCACCAGCGCCGGCCAGCCGTGCCACGGGGCGGACGTGGTGTTCGACGGCGGGAACTGGCCGACCGCCACCTCGTAGTTGGCGCACGCCAGTGCGATCTGCTTCAGGTTGTTCTGGCAACTAATGCGTGCGGCGGCGGCGCGGACCTTCTGCACGGCCGGCAGCAGGAGCCCGATGAGGACGGCGATGATGGCGATGACGACGAGCAACTCGATGAGCGTGAAGGCGGAACGACGGGGCACGACAACGATTCCGGGGGGCGGACGAACGGACCCAACTTATCGTTCCCCGCGGGATCGACCATTCGGTGCCGGTTGGGGTAACATACCCCGACCTCGCCCTCCCGCCGGGCCGCTCTCATGCCCCTGTTCGCGCTCTCGCTGTACCACCACGAAGGCGACCGGCTGGTGCTGCACGCCATGCCCGTCATGCTCGGCGTGCTGTGTGCGCTGGCGATCGCGTACCGCTTTTACTCCAAGTTCCTGGCGGCGAAGGTGGCCGCCCTCGACGACAGCCGGGTGACGCCGGCGCACCGGCTGAACGACGGGCAGAACTACCACCCGACGAACCGCTGGGTGCTGTTCGGCCACCACTTCGCCGCCATCTCCGGGGCCGGCCCGCTCATTGGCCCGGTGCTGGCGATCCAGTACGGGTACATGCCGGGGCTGCTGTGGCTGGTGATCGGCGTGTGCCTGGCCGGGGCGGTGCAGGACATGCTGGTGCTGGCGGCGAGCGTGCGGACGGACGGCAAATCGATCGCCGAGATCGCCCGGCGGGAACTCGGCGCGCCGGCGGCGGTGATCGCCAGTCTGGCCATCCTGTTTATCGTGACGATCGCGCTGGCCGGGCTGGGCATCGTGGTGGTGAAGGCGCTCGGCGGAGAGGAGGCGAAGCTGCCGGACTACTGCCGGATCTGGACGCTAGGGGATGCCAAAGCGACGGTGGTTCCGG
>CANJKY010000555.1 GCA_947474875.1 Gemmataceae bacterium | reverse complement strand
GAACTGGGCGAGACGTGGATCGACGCCGGGGCGGACGGGTCGCGGCTGCGGGCGGTGCTATACGTGTCCGACGCGGCGGCGCGGGAGCGAGTGCGGGCCGCGTTGGCCACCCTGCGGCCGGACGTGCTCGCCGCCGGGTACAGCGACGTGTGGCTGGACGTCCGCCCGGCCACCGCGCTGACCGACCAGCAGCGGCAACGGGCGAACGCCATCCGCGGGGCCGCCCCGGAATCCGGCGGGTTACTCGACGTGAGCGCGTGACATGCCCGACCAGCCGACCAGGAACGCGGTCGCCCTCCGGTACAGCCCGGACCAGGACGGCGCGCCGGTGGTGGTGGCCAAGGGGAAAGGGGCGATCGCCGACAAGATCATCGAGCTGGCGGCCGCGCACGGGGTGGCGGTGCGGGAGGACAAGGCGCTCGTGACCGTGCTGAGCAAGCTCGACCTGGACCGCGAAATCCCACCGCAACTGTACGCCGCCGTCGCCGCCATCCTGGCCTTCCTGTACCGCACGAATCGTCCATCCCGCGGATAATCGCGGCAAAAGCTGTGGCCGACGTTCGATTCTGAGTCACCGGCGGTTGCGCTGTTCGCCCACGCGCGAGCGGGCGCAGTGGCCGGCTCGCCCTCGCTCGCGCGTCGGGCGAACAATTCCAGCTTGGAGGGCGATCGATGACGGCGCTTCCGACGGCGAATCGGCCTGCCCCCGTCGGCCCGAACGGGCTGGAGCGAACGCACCTCGTCGACCTGATGAGCGAGATGTGGCAGCACGTGTTGGCCAAGCCGGTGGTGCCGATCGACCGCACCACCATCCCCGGGGTGGACTGGCTGGTCGGGTGCGTCCACATCACCGGGGCGTGGCGGGGCACCGTCACCCTGGCCATCCCGCCGCAACTGGCCCGGCGGATCGCCGACCGGGTACATCCCGAACCCGCCGCCGACGCGGCACCCGAACCGCTCGCCGAACTGGTCGGCGAGCTGACGAACATGCTCGGCGGCAACCTGAAAGCGCTGCTCCCGCCGCCGTGCTACCTGTCGTCGCCGGCGGTGGCCGTCGGCGACCGGTTCGAACCGCCGGGGGCGACGCGGCAGCGGGTGGTGCGGGCCGAGTTCGAGGAGGACGGGTGGCCGTTCGTGGCCACCTTGTCGGAGACGGAAGTGGCTGCCGGCGGGCGGCGACGCACCCCCGAACGCCCACCCGGCGTGGCCGCGATGGACGACTGTCAGGCGTCCGGCCGGTTCCCGCGGTCAATGATCGAGCGAGAGGTGTAGCGGCCGATACCGTAGACCAGCAGTGACTCATCTCGACCTGCGGTCTTCGGCCTGAAGGGCCGGCTCGAAAACGGCACCCGCCCTGAAGGGGCGGTTCCTGGTCCGGAACCGCCCCTTCAGGGCGGGTGCTTTGTCACTTTGGAACCCAGGCCTCCGCTCGCTACTCTGTCGCCTCAGCGGATGAAGTCGAGCAGGCTCGGCTGGATCAGCCGGCCGGTGACGCCCAGCGTCGCCTGGTACGCCGCCTCCTGCTCCTTCAGCTTCACCACCGCCTCGGCGTAGTCGGTGCCGGACAGCTCGGTGACCCGGCTGTCGGCGTTCAGCTTCAGGTCCACCAACCGCTCCTGGAGCGCTTCCATCCCGGCCAGCGCCGCCGACTGCTCGCCGGTGACCGACCCGAGCTGCTTCTGGGCCGCGTCCAGCGTGCCGATGCGGTCGCTGATCGCCTTCGCCTTGGTGCCCGACGGCAGGCTGGTGTCCCGCAGGTCGTCCCGCAGGCCGATCAGCTCGGCGAACACGTCCGCCCCGGCCGCCTGGAACACCTGGCTGCCGACGTACTTGGTGTCCACCGTCTGCGACGGGCCGATCCGCCCGCTCGCCCGCTCCGCCGCCCCGTCGTAGGCGATGGAGGCCGGCTTGCCGCCCGGGGTGAGCGTGCCCACCCGGAACGGCTTGGCCCCGTCGGCGGTGCCGCCGAACAGGTACCGCCCGTCGCTCTGGCGGTTGGCGATGTCCAGCATCTGGTTCAGCAGCGAGTCCACCTCGGACGCGTACGCCTCGTACTCCGACGTGTCGTTCCCGCTGTTCGCCGCCGAAATGGCCAGTTGCTTCGCCTTGGCCACCACCTGCCCGGCGTCCACCAGCGACGACACCCCGGTGTTCAGGTCGGCGGTGGCGTCGTTGATCGTCTGCTGGTAGGTGCCCGTCCGCCGGCTGATGGCGAGCGACTGGGTGACGGAGGCGAACGCCGCCGGGTTGTCCGACGCCACCTTCACCTTCAGCCCGGACGACAGTTGGTCCTGGAACCGGGCCGCCTCCCCCGCCTGCTGCCGCAGGAAGTAGACGGCGTTGGCCGACTGCGTCTGATTCGTCACCCGCACGTTCATACCGCGACACCGCCCTGCCCGGAAGGGTGGGCATCGCGGGTATCATCGAATGGTCCGACGTGATTTTGCCGCCGCGCGGGTTACCGCACCATGTCGAACATGGTGTCGAGCGATGAGTTCACCACCGACATGAATTTCGTGGCCCCCTCAATCATCCGCTGGTAGTCGAGCAGGGAGACCAGTTCTTCGTCCATGTTCACCCCGCCGATCGCCTGCTCCTGGGCGGCCAGGTTCTTCAGCACCCCGGCCTGGGCCGTCTGGTAGTCGTCCAGCGACGACACCTGGGTGCCGACGGCGGCGGCCAGGTCGATGGCGTCCTGGGCGAGGGTGCGGCCGGCGATGAGCGGCTGCTCCCGCACCGCGGCCATCCGGTCCAGGTTGGAGGAGTCCCCGGACTGGCCGGAGCGGGAGGCGGCGAGCAGGTTCGGGTCGGCCACCAGTTCCGGGCGGACGGCGAGGGTGCCGGCCGACACGCCGGAGAACAGGGAGTTCACCCCGAAGGCGGCGAGCGCCCCGCCGGTGTCGGTGTCGGCCACCGTGGGCGGGGCGAACTCGGCCGCCGGCGGGCTATCCGGGCGGCCGGCGAAGTCGAACTTGTACCCGGCGGCGGCCTGGAAGCGGAGCACGTTCTGCGGCGGGTCCACCGTGGCCGTGACCGCCCCGCCGGTGCCGGCGGTGACGGCCGCGGCCACGTCGTTCAGGCTCATCGTCGCCGGGTCGATGGTGATCGCGGACGAGGTGCGGGCGTTCGTGCCGGTGTTGGTGATGCTGATGGTGAGCGTGCCGGCCGAGATGCCGAGCGGCAGGTTCTGGGTGGCCAGCGGCTGCGTCGGGTCGCCCACCCCGCGGGTGCCGACGGCGGTGGCGAGCGGCCCGCTCGTGCCCAGCCCGGTGGCCTGGAGCTTGTCCATCGCCTTCGCCAACTGGATGGCCTGGGCGTCGAGCCGGGCGGACGTGGCCGGGATGTCCTGGTTGTACTCGCGGATCAGCCCGCCGAGTTCCCCGCCGTCGAACCGCACCGGGGTGGGGTCGCCGGCAACCGTCACCTGGAGCAGCCCGGCGGTGTCGGTGGTCATGGCGAGCTGGTTCGTCGTGTCGCTCACCACCAGGGCGGTGTCCCGGCCGATCACGTTCACCACCCCGTAGTCCTGCTGAACCGTGCGGATGTCCACCTTCTTGGACAGGTCATCCACCAACTGGTCCCGCTGGTCCCGTAACTCGTTCGCCTGCTGCCCCTGCACCTCGACCGCGTAGATCCGCTTGTTCAGCTCGGCGATGCGGCCGGTGAGCGAGTTCACCTCGGTCACGGTCTGCGTGGCCTGCCGGCCGACGTCGGTGCGGAGGCGGTCCAGGTCGCCGGCCGTGGTGTTGAACTGCTTGGCCAGTTCGTTGGCGGCGGCGGCCATCTCGCGGCGGGTGGCCGAGTCGCTTGGTCGGGTGGTCAGCCGCTCGACCGCGTTGAACAGCTTCT
>CANJKY010000554.1 GCA_947474875.1 Gemmataceae bacterium | reverse complement strand
CGGCTTGGCGAACAGGTCGCTGCCGTCTACCCGCCCGGCGTTCCTGCGGGACCGCTCGATGTTGATCCGCACCGGGTCGTTGTCGTCCACCGCCGGGCCGAACGCCTCCGCCTCGTTCAGCGCCTTCCAGCCGAACTCCTCCCGCTCGCCCTTCAGCCGCCGGGCCTCCTCCACCCGCCGGTTGTTCTTGGCCAGGGTGTGGATGAGCGCCAGCGTCTCGTTGTCCGGGTCGAGCTGCTTGGCCTGCAGCGCCCACTTCTCGGCCTCGGCGTACTGCTTCTTCTCCATCAGCTCCTTGATGGCCCGCACCCGCTTGGCGATCTCCTCCTGCTTCTGCTGCTCGGCCGTCGTCTTCGCCAGCCGGGACTCCATACGGTCCCGCTTGTCCTTCGCCTCCTTCGTGTACAGGTCCACCTGCCGCTTGATGAGGCGGAAGTTCTCCAGCTTCGACTCCACCGGGGTGAGTAGCAGCTGCTGCTTGGCGGCGGACAGTTTGGACGCCTTCACCTTGGTGGCGAAGTCGGTGAGCAGTTGGACGGCCAGGTCGGTCTCGCCCTTCTCGAACGCCTTGAGCGCCTGCGACTGCACCTGCAGCCCTTCCGTCCGCAGCTGCTGGAGTTCGGCCTCCGACAGGTTCTTGGCCGACTCCAGGATGCCCGGGCCGGCCTGGGTGCCGCTCGGGGTGGACGGGATCAGCCCGCCCGGGGCGGCCTTCGGCTGCTCGGCCGCCACCACCGGGGCCGGGGCCTTCAGCTTGGCCACCTCGTCCGCCACCTTCTTCGACATCTCGGCGTGCAGCTTCTGCTTGTCCGCCGGCAGGACGGACGCGTCGATGAGGGACAGCAGCTTGTCGGCGAACTCGTACTGCCGGGTGCCGTACGCCTGGGTGGCGGCTTCGAGCGACGCGGCCGCCTCCTTCGCCTTCGCCACCTTCATCTCGGCGTCGATCGCCACCATCAGCTTCTGGGCGTCGTCCTTCAGCCCGAACTCGCCGTTATGCACTTCCACGGCCAGTTTGCGGGCCATGTCCAGGTCGCCCCGCTTCAGCTCGTCGGTCGCCTGGTCGAGCAGTTTCTTGCCCGCGTCCGCCTTCGAGTCCACAGCCGGCTTGAGCGGCTCGACCGGCTTGAGCGACTTGCTGTCGGTTGGAGCCGGCAGGCTCGGGACGGCCTTGTCTGCCGCCGGCGGGGCGAGTTTGACCGGCTCGGCCGGCTTCGGCGGGTCGGAGGCGATAGGCGGCAGGTCGAGCGGCGGGATGTCCGGCAGCGGGGCGGTCTTCGCCGGCTCGGCCTTCGGCGCGTCCGTCCCCAGGTTGAGCGACGGCACGTCGGCCGTGATCTGCGTCGTCTTGCCGGCCTTCTTCACCGCGTCCAGTTCGATCTCGATGCCGCGGGTCCACAGGTCGAGCGACCCGGCCAGTTCCTTGGCCGACGTGAGCGCCGCCTCGGCCTTGGCGTACTCCTTCGCGGCCGAGCACTTCTCCGCCTCTTTCACCAGCCCGTCCACCTTCTGCTTGCCCTTCTCGCCGACCTCTTGCAGGCACTTGTCCGGGTTGTCCTCGGTCAGGGTGAACGCCCCGCCGCACTTCGCCGCGGCCACGAACTTGGCCCGCGCGTCGGCCAGCTTACCCTCGGCCATCAGCCCGCGGCCGGCCTTCATCAGGGCCATCGCCTCGGCCTTCTCCGCGGACGCCGCCGGGGCCGCCGGCTTGGTCGGCTCCAGTTCGAACTTGGCCTGCCGCACCCCGCCCTTGGTTGCCGCAGTCCCGGCCTGCCGCACGTCACCCGCCGCCGGGTAGGCGGCGCGGGCGTCGGCGGTCTGAACGGGGTTGGCCTTACGGTACTTGGCGCGGGCGGCGTCGATCTCCCGCTTCAGGCTTTCCGGCTTGTCGGCGAACGGGTTCAGGTCGTCCACCCAGCCGGACGCCCCGTTCAGGGTGACGGCGCGATCGATCTTGGCCGCCGCCGCGTCCAGGTAGCCGATCTTGTCGGCGTCCGCCCTGGCCGCCCCGGCCTTGGCGTACAGTTCCTTCGCCTCCTTCACCATCACCGCCGCGGCGGCCTTGTCGGCCTTGCTGCGGGCGGCCATGGCATCCTTCACCAGGGCGTCGGGGGTGTCCCCGAGCAGCCCCCATCGTCCGTTCGGGTTGGCGGCGGCGGCGGCTTTGGCCGCCTCCATCGCGTCGTCGTACCGCCCTTCGGCCAGTGCCTTGCGGCCGGCCTTGAGCGTCTCCTTCGGGTCGCTCGCGGTCGCAGCGGCCGGTTGGCCCTTCGCGCCGGTCTGAGCGAAGGCCGGTGTCGCCAGCGATCCGGCCAGCACGGGCGCGAGCAGCAGTTTCGCCGCCAACGCCTTCCACCCCCATTTGTGAGCCTGGAACACCATGGCCTCCTTCCCCTCCGTGTCGAAGACCAACCGCGGTTCGGTGCCGACACACCCGCGACCGGGCGGCGAGGTCCCCCGACCCCGTCTGCCGCCCGGACCGCGCCCTTCCCCGGCCGTAACGGTCGGCGGGGTGGCGGGTCGTCCGCCCGGGGCGCACGTCCCCGGGTCGAATGAGAGTGTGTGAACGCCGCGGGGGAATAGCCCCGGCCCCGAACCGGGTCAAGCGCTTTCCACGGCGAAACGGCCGAACTTGATGGATTTTCTCGGCCTGCGGCCAAACCCCGTGTTAATTTGTGGAAACGGGACCGTCTCGACAGCACGGGCGGTCTGCGTCCGTCGCCTGCATCGTAACGTGAGGTCTTCCATGCGTGTCCGGATCGCCGCACTGCTCGCCCCGGCCGTGATCGCGGTCGCCGGTGTTGCCGCCGCCCAGCCGCCGGCCCCGGCCAAACAGACCAAGTGGGTAGCCGCCCAGGACGTCAAGTTCCGCAAAGGCAAGGACACGGACTGGGACAAGGCGCCGAAGCTCGGGGTGGAGTTCTTCCACGACCCGCTGGCCGGTACCGTTCTGGCCATCAACTCGCTGGGCAACCTGGCGGTCGAGGGCGAAGACCTGATGCCGAGCAAAGGGGCGAAGGCGGACTGGGTGACCGGGCTGTCGTTCAGCGTCCGCGGGGCGGCGGAGGAGAAGTTCACCACCACCACCCCGCTGTTCGGGGTGGAGGTGTTCCGCAACGCCCTGCCGAACCGCCTGCTGTACGTGAGCGAGCGGGCCGGGATGGCGTTCGCCCCGACCGGGGCGGCCACCACAGACAAGGACCCGCAATTCCAGTACGGCCTCACGCTACGGGTGCGGAAGCCGGGGCAAGCGGCGTTCGGCCCGGAGGCGAAGGCGTTCGGCCTGGAGGCGTACAAGGACAACAACACCGGCGGGATGGTGTACATCACCGAGGGCGGGATGTTAGCCGCTGCCGCTAAGGTGCCGGACAAGGCGCCGGACACGAAGGATGTGAAGAAGCCGAAGCCGCTGTACGGGTTGGAGGCGAGCGTGCGGAAGGCGGACGAGGCCAACTTCACCGAGAAAACGCACAAGGTCGGCGTGGAGGTGTTCCAGGATCAGAACACCGGCACCCTGCTGTACATCAGCGAGGCCGGGTCGATCGCCGCCGTCCCCCCGCCGGGCGAGGTCAAGAAGGACCAGAAACTGAGCTGGATGCACGCCATGTCGCTGAAAGCCCGGCCGGGCGGGGAGCAGGACTTCGCCAAGGCCCGCAAGTACGGGGTGGAGGTGTTCAAGGACAACCACACCGGGTATCTGGTGTACGTGTGCGAGACCGGGGCGATCGCGGTGCTGCCGCGGAAGTGAGTTGACGGCTGACAGTTGACAGCCGACAGTCAGAAAAGGCGAGCGGCGCGGTCCCTCCTCATATAGGGTCGCGCCGCTCGCCTTTCTTCGTGCAGACTGTT
>CANJKY010000553.1 GCA_947474875.1 Gemmataceae bacterium | reverse complement strand
CGTCCCAGTACGTGTTCAGTGCGTCCTGCGGCCAGTACGGGTCGTTGGTGCCGTGGATGAGCATCTTCGGCACGGTGATGGTGTCTTTGTACATGTACGGGTCCACCATCTGCCACAGAGCCTTCCCGGACGACGTGTCCGGGATGGGCACCAGCTTGGCGCGGGTGTAGTCGGCGATCATCTCGCTCGGCTTGCCGAACGCCGCCACCTGGTTCTTCATCTGCACCGGGAAGTTGAGCGTGTCGATCACCAGCGGGGCGATGGCCTTCACCCGCTTGTCTCCGGTGGCGGCGGTCAGCCAACTCGTCCACCCCCGCTTGCTCGCCCCGGTGACGACGAACTGCTTCACCTCCGCCTTCAGTTCGCCCTTGGCGAACGCTTGCAGCGCGTCCATCGCCTTGACCACGCTCTTCACCATCGGGAACAGGAGTGGCCAGCTCGCGTCCTGGGTGGCCAGGTAGCGGACGAACGTCTCGGCGATGAGCGCGTCTTCCACCAGCCGGCCGGCGTCCTTGTTGTTCGGGTCCGGCGGGGTGGTGGTCAGCTTGCCGGACGCCTTGTCCACGTACAGCGGCTGCTTCGGCACCCCGTACAGAAACGCCACCGGCGCACCCACCTTCTCGGCGATCAGCATGCCGAACGCCGCGTTGGTCGGCGACGCCGTCCCGCCCTGGTTCCACAGCACCATCGTCGCCTGCGGCTTGGCCCCCTTCGGCACGTACACCTGGAGGTCGTGCGTCCACGGGATGTCGTGCCACGTCTGCGAGGTGAGCGACAGGGTGTACGTGGTGCTGCCGTTGCTCTCCGTCTTGCCCTTCAGCTTCCACTCGAACGACTTGTCCTCCTTCGTCACGTAGTCGGTCAGCGCGGTTGGCGGTTTCGACGGGGAGTCGGCCTGGCACAGGCCGGCGATGAACAAGAAAACACCCAGGGCGGCGGACCAGCGCATGTCGGACCTCGGCGAGAAGGGGGGAGGGACAGATACGACCGCGTGTGTTCGTTGTAGGGGGAACGTCATCGTCGTCGCCAGGGCGGGGTGTCGTCATCGTCGTAGAACCGGGGCGAGTACTGTCGGCGAGCGACCTGGTACATCTGGTAGTTCTCGACGGCCAGTAGCACGAACCACACGGTCATGAACAGTCCGGGCCGCAGCCACTGGAGCCACTCGGGCAGGGCGTTCGGCGAGATGACGCCGACCATCCGACCCACGCTGTACGCGGCGATCACCCCGGCCACCCCGACCGACACGACATGGGTGATCGCATCGGGATGCCGGGCGCGGAGGATAGCGCACACCTCACGGAACACCCGCCCGCCGTCCAGCGGGAACACAGGCAGCAGGTTGAACAAGTTCCAGAACAGGGTCATCACGAACAGGAAGTCGAGGGCAACCGCCACCGGCTGCGGCGCCCGCTGCGGGTCCACCGCCAGCCGACCGGCGAACGCGAACCCGCACAGGGCGAACCCGGCGGCCGGGCCGGCCAGGGCGATCACCATCCGCTTCCACGCGGCCGTCGGCGGGTACGGCATCTCGGCGTACCCGCCGAACCCGTGCAGGGTGATGGCCGACGGCGACCCGAACGCCCGGATCATCACCGCGTGCCCGAGCTCGTGGACCAAGATCGACACGAAGCCGCACGCGATCCAGATGGCCAGGTACTCCAGCCCGAGGCTGCGGAACACCCAGTCGCCGAACAGGGCCATGATCAGCCAGAACCACGGGCTGACCCGCACCGGGAACGGGCCGAGGCGGAACCGCAGGTCGAGCGGGGTGGGGGCATCGCCGCCGAGTAGCATGGGGCCTCCGGGCCGGGTGTCCACCGCGGGTGGTCGTGTGCATCTTATCTACCAGCCCGCCCGATTCCCCAACCCGACCCCGACATGGACTGGCCCGCGTACCGCTCGCACTTCCCCGTCACCCGTCGGTGGGCGTTCTTCGACCATGCCGCCGTGTCGCCCATCCCGGACACGGCTGTCGCCGAACTTGACTGGTACGCCCGCACCGTCGCCGGGAACGGCATCGCCGCCGTCCACGACGTGTTCGCGAAGGTGGGCCGGGTGCGGGAGTTGGCGGCGAAGCTGGTGAACGCCCCGGTGGTCGAGGACATCGCGTTCGTGCCGAACACCACCGTCGGCATCGGGCTGATCGCCGAGGGGTACCCGTGGAAGGCCGGGGAGAACGTGGTGCTGGCGGCGGAGGAGTACCCGTCCAACCAGTACCCGTGGCTGAACCTGGCCGGCCGCGGGGTTGAGGTGCGGCGGGTACACAGCCGCGGCAACCGGCTGCACATCGCTGACATCGAAGCGGCGATCGATGGCAAGACGCGGGTGCTGAGCGTGAGCGCCGTCGAGTTCGCCAGCGGGTTCCGCAACGACCTGGACGCGCTCGGCGAGGTGTGCCGCCGCCGCGGGGTGTTCTTCTTCGTGGACGCCATCCAGGCGCTCGGGGCATTCGACATCGACGTGCAGAAAACGCCGATCGACGCCCTGGCCGCCGACGGGCACAAGTGGATGCTCGCGCCGGAGGGGGCCGGGTTCGCCTACGTCCGCCGCGAGTGGGTGGACAGCCTGCACCCGATCGGCGTCGGCGCGCACAGCGTGGTCAACCCGTTCGAGTACCACACCATCGACTTCAACCTGAAGCCGCACGCCGGGCGGTGGGAGGGCGGGGCGCTGAACGTGCCCGGACTCCTCGCCCTCGGGGCCAGTTTGGAGTTGATCCTGGCCGCCGGCATCGACACCATTTCGGCACGGGTGCTCGAACTCACCGACCACCTATGCGACCGGGCCGCGGCGGCCGGGTGCGAGGTGTTCAGCAGCCGGACCGGGCACGACCGCTCGGGGATCGTGTCGCTGACCAAGCCGGGCGTCGAATCGAAGGAGCTGATGAAGCGGTGCCGGGCGGCCGGGGTGATTGTGAACAACCGGGCGCACCGCCTGCGGGTCAGCCCGCACGCCTACAACACGACAGACGAAATCGACCGCCTGATCGACGTGTTGCGATAGGAGACGTTACCATGCCCGCCAGCCGCCTCGACCCGCGGATCGCCGTGTACACCGGCACGTTCGACCCGGTGCATCGCGGGCACCTGGACGTGATCGACCGCGGCCGCCGGCTGTTCGACCGGCTGATCGTCGGCGTGGGCATCAACCCGGACAAGACCACGTTCTTCGATATCGACGAGCGGGTGCGGCTGATCGAGGGCGTGACCGCCGGGTTCGACAACGTGGAGGTGCGGAAGTTCGACGGGCTGACGGTGCGGTTCGTGCGGCAGGCCGGCGCCCGCATCATGGTGCGGGGCCTCCGCACCCTGAGCGACATGGAGTACGAGTTCACCATGTCGCTGATGAACCGCAACCTGGACCCGGAGATCGAGACGGTGTTCCTGATGGCGAAGGAGGAGTTCTCGCACGTCAGCAGTTCGCTGCTGCGGCAGATCGGCCAACTCGGCGGCGATCTGAGCAAGTTCCTGCCAGACCCGGTGAAGGACGCTTTGGTTCAAAGGGTGAAATCGGCACGCGGATGACGCGGATTTCACCGCAGATGAACACGGATCAAAACAAGATTGGGTTCTGATCTACGTCGATCCGCGTTGAAATCTGCGTCATCCGCGTGCGCTTTACTTCTTCGCCTCGATTATCTCGTAGCACGCCAGCTAGCCCTTGCCCCGCAGGTACAGCAGCCCGCGGGCAACCACCGCCGGCGCCCAGCACGGCGGACGCAGTTCGTCGTTGTCCTTCTCGTGCCACACCGCCTCCGGCTCGTACTTGTCCGGGTTCAGCTTCACCAGGGTGAGCGTGCCGTCCTCACCCAGGCACAGCAGGTGGCCGTCGACCTTGGTCAGCGTCACCCG
>CANJKY010000552.1 GCA_947474875.1 Gemmataceae bacterium | reverse complement strand
TGCCGCCCATTTTATGGGGCGGCACGCCCGCGCTCCGGGCTGACAGCAAGCTAACGAAGGCTCAGCCCACGAACCGGGGGGAGTCGGCCGAGATGCGGTCGATCACCCACCGGTTCACGTCCTTGAACATGTCCGGGTGCAGGCGGTTGTTGGTCACGTACCGGTGCATCTCCACGTCCGCGCCGGCGGCGTACAGCAGCTTGTGGTCGCGGACGGCGTTGGTGAACGGCACGCGGGCGTTCGCAACCCCGTGGCCGACGAACACCGGCAGGTCGCGGAGGGCGGTCGGGCGGAACAGCGGCACGCCGGCGGTCGGCCGGGGCATGGCCCCGTTCAGCACCACCAGCCCGGCCACCTTGTCGGCCAGGGTGAAGGCGGCGCGGTAGGCGGCGGCCGCCCCCTCGCACACGCCCACCAGGAACACCCGCTCGGAGTGCACGTGGCACGCCTGCCGCACGGACTCCACCGCCTTGAACACGTACTCGTTGATCAGCTCGGTGTGCGAGTCGTCGCGGCCCCACCCGCACGCCAGCCGACCGTCCTCGCGGACGCCGAGCAGCTCCGGCCCGCGGATGCTCACCCCGACGAAGTTCCGCCGGCTGAGCCGCGGCATCAGGTCGAGTACCGACCCCTCGCACCCGCCGTGCGGGTGGAACAGCACCAGCAGCGGGTACGGGTACTTCGGTTCATACTCGTCCGGCAGGTAAGTGCGGCACATGAGTGGCGGCCGCGGCGCCGGGACCGCCAGAGGCGGTGCCACCGCCACCGGTGGGGCCGGCGGCAGTACGGCGGGATCGGCGTCGGTTCCTTCCACCGGGCGGTCCAGCCGCCACTTCGATCCGATCGGGGCCATGGTCATCCTGTTGGGCGAGAGGTCTGACGGACCGCGGGGTCCGGTTGACGCGACAACTGTATGTCGTTGTTGTGAAGCGGTCAACGCGGAGTGTTGGCGGACTTGAGCGAAAACGGGCCACTTTTCAGGCTCGGCGCACGGTTAGACCGGATAAGTGGACTGCGCTGGGCGCGCGAGAATGTGCCGGCGGCGCCCGGTTTGCGGGCCGCCCGGAAAACGCCGACCGGTGTGAAGTGGCGCAATCGGCGCAACCGTTGCGGTCGGGAGTCCCGGCGCGGTCGTGGTGTCGGAATCCGCGGCCGCGGGCAGGCGTTGAAAAAAGGAGCTACCCGCGGAGCAGCCCGCGGGCGGTCAGGTAGTCGAACACCGCGGCGACGCCCTCCTCCACCGTCTGCGTCGCCATGTTGAGCGTCAGTTCGGGTTTGAGCGGAGGCTCATACGGGTCGTCGATGCCGGTGAACCCCAACCCCCGGCCGGCCGCCATCGCCTCGCGGGCCTGCCGGTACAGCCCCTTCGGGTCCCGCTGCTCGCATACCTCGATCGGGGTGTTCACGAACACCTCGACGAACGGCACGGCCCCGGCCTGGTGCGTCTCGTGGGCTGTGCGGGCGGCGTCCCGGTCCTTGCGGTACGGGCTGACGAAGCTGGTGACGGCGATCAGCCCGGCGTCGGCGAACAGCTTCGCCACCTCGCCGATGCGGCGGACGTTCTCCTCCCGGTCGGTCGCAGCGAACCCCAGCCCGAACCGCGCCGCCTGTTCGGCGGAGTAACCCCGCGTGTTGGCCAGAATTTTCGGTCCGGCGTTCAGCCCGAACCGCACGTTGTCCCCGTCCAGCACATACGCCGCATGCCCACGCCGCACGAGCGCCTGCTCCAGAGCCATCGCCAGGGTGGACTTGCCGGACCCGCTCAGCCCGGTGAACCACACGGTCGCTCCGGTCTGGCGGAGCAGGGCGGCCCGCTCCTCGCGGGTGACGCCGCCGGGGTGGTAGAAGATCTGGGTCGGCGGGCCGCTGCTCATGAACGGGTAGGATACGAACCGGCGGGCGAAGACGGCTTCAGCGGTCCGCGACGCTCGACACCCGGAACGGCACCGGGCGGCTGACCACCGTGCCGGACTTCGGGTCGCGGAGTTCGATGGTCACCGTGTACCCACCGGGCCGGGTCGGGGCCTGCATCTGGGCGATCACGTGGTAGTCGCGGACCGGGCTGCGGCTGAACTCGGTCTTGAGCGTCGTGCTCTTCGGGCCAGGTTGCCCGGTCCGCGGGTCGATGATCTCGAGCACCTTGCCCTGCTCGTCCGTCACCTGCATGGACACCTCGAGCAGCGTTTGGAAACCGTCCGCCCCGTCCGACCGGGTGTGCGGTTCGCACGGCACGTTCCCCACCTCGACGTACAGCGGGTACATCTCCCCGCGGCGGAGGTCGTTCCGGTCCCGCACCGGGGTGAACCTGCCAAACCCCTTCACGTCCAGGCACAGCACCGCCTTCTTCACCGTCAGCCCGGCCCGCCGCGCGAGCACCGCCGCCGCCGTCTCGAACTGGCGGGCGAGCACCGCCGTCTCCTCCGCGTCCGGGCGGGTCAGGTCCATCTGCGCCACCCGCGCGACCGGCGGCAGGAGTTGGAGCAGCACCTCCTGGTTCGCCGGCGGGAGCGGCTTCAACCGGTCGGCCGCATCCGGCTTGCCGGCCAGGAAGTCGCGGACGGCGGCGACCAGCGGCGGGTCCGGCTCAGCCGGTGGTGAGGCCGGAGGAGGCGGGGGGATCGGATTATCAATATTTTCTTTGACTGCTTCGACCATCACTGTTACAGGATGGTCCGGGAGCCGGGCCGGTTCCGGCGTTGGAGGATGCCGCAGCACCATCTCGCCGGGGGTGATCGGCGGCCGTGTGCCGGCGAACGGCACCTTCTCCGCCGGGTGAGTTGTCACGCTCGCCGGCGGCGGGAACACGGGCGGGTCGGGCCTGAGGGGTAGGAGTGGGCCGTTCCCGCCGCACGCCGGCAGGACGATGAGCACCGCGGGGGCGAGCAGCCCGGTCAGCCGACGGCGGAATAGCATCCGGAACCTCAGGCGCGGCCGATCGGGATCGACACCGACCGCGACCGCGGGCTATAGATGAATAAGCGGATTCGGTCAAGCGAGACGTTTTGGGTGTCCGGTTTTCCGAGCAATCAGCAATTTCATATTGGGGGAGAAGATTCGGGTGGAATTGGCATTGGCACCGTGATTGCTTAATTTTTGCCAGACCACTATTGACCGGCTGGTCGGCGTGTCGAAAAGTGGTAAAGAAGGCAGAATCGTAAGCGGCGGAAAGATTTCGGCTCGCAGCCGTGTACTCGCGGGTGGCGGTAACTCGGCCGCCATCACCCCAGGTGGGGGGTCGGAATGTCCGATCCTCGGTTCAACAGCATTCATCTGGAGGGGCTCTCCCGGCGGGAAGATTTCCGCGCCGCCCGGGCGCGTCTTCAATCCGGGTGCGGGCAGTTCACCCTGGCCGGCGACGCCGCCCTGCTCGACGAACTCGACCCCGGCGACGGGGCAACCGTCGCCTTCGACCCCGAAACCCCGGGCCGCTCGTTCTTCATCAAGGACGGGGACAAGCTGTACCCGCTCAAACTGGGGGTGAACAGCGTCGGCCGGCTGCCGGACAACACGGTGGTCATTCGCGACGAGTGCGTGTCCCGCCGCCACTGCGCCCTGGTCATCCACCGCGACGGCACCTGTGAACTGCACGACGTGGCGTCCAAGAACGGCACCATCCTGAACGGGGCGAAGATCCACGGCCCGACCCGCGTCCGCCCCGGCGACAAGATCCTGCTCTGCGCCCGCCAGATTGAGTTCCTCATCCAGGAAGACATCAAGTCCGTCAGTTGACCCACTTGGGGCTGGCCCAACTCCGTCGATCGAAACCGTGAGAACATGGGAACCGGAGGAGAGAACTCCGGGCCGGTTGGCGAACGCGCCGAGCGGCGGGTAACATCGGGCCACGGCCTCGTCGTCGCCGCGAGCC
>CANJKY010000551.1 GCA_947474875.1 Gemmataceae bacterium | reverse complement strand
GGTGCGGCGGGTGCTGCTGGCGAGTACCGACATCCTGGCGGCGTGCGTGCGGCTGGGCGGCAGCGTGACGGGCGAGCACGGCATCGGCGTCGAGAAGCTGGACTTCATGCCGATGCTGTTCACCCCGGACGACCTGAGCTACATGGTGCGGCTGCGGACGGCGTTCAACCCGACGAACCGCTGCAGCCCGAACAAAATGCTGCCCACCGCCGGCGGGTGCGCCGAGCCACAGCCGAGTTCCATCCAGCCGATCAAGGCGGGGCGACGGGCGGCGGTGTGAGACATCAACGGATACGAAGGCGACCATCCTGGTAGACGGCGAACCGGCCGGGCAGTTGGTCGCCGAAACGGGCGACCAGGTCGGTGACGACGGCTACCTTCTCGGCGGTCCGTGCCGCTTCCAACCGCAGGAGCAACACGCCGGCGTGGGCCGCGCCGGAGCGATACACCAACTCGCCGAAATCCTTGTCCATCGTTATCACCAGGCGTTGCTCCCGGACGGCCCAGGCCAGAATGTCGACATCGGGCATTTTCGGGTCGTGATCGCGGACGAAGACGACGTCGTGACCCAGGCCGCGGAGGGCATCGGTCACGGACTGCCCGGCGCTCACGTCCACCAGCAGGTTCATATCATGCCACCTGATACACCCGCTCGTTGGCGATGGCTTCCGCAGCGTACGCCAGGCACGCGCGGATGTCGGCCGGTTCCAGGTCCGGGGAGTCGGCGAGCAGTTCCACTTCCGGAACCCCGTCCGCCAGTGCTCGTAACACGTGTTCGACGCTGATCCGCAGCCCGCGGACGGTCGGCTTGCCGACGAGCACCTTCGGGTCCACGGTGATCCGCGTCCGCCAGTTCGATGTCATGACTGTGCCCGGAGAGAAATGCGGATGTTGACATCATGCCGACCGGAGGGCACTCACACAAGCCGCAGTCACAGGACAGGCACGAGCCGGATCACCGCTGCAACTCCCGCTCGACGCGGTCGAGCAGGTCCTTCACGTCCCACTTGCGGTCGCCGAGGGCGAGCGCCTCGCCCTTCTGCAGCCACCCCCGCACCTTCTTCTCCGCCGCCACCGCCGTGCTGTGCGTCTTCACCCCGAAGTGCTTGGCGATCTCCCCGTAGGTGGCGGCGGTGTGCTTGCGGGCCAGGTAAGTGGCGATCATCCGCGGGTGGCTGACCGCCCAACTGCGGGCTTTCGATTGCAGCGTGCCCTTGCCCAGCCGCAGCACCGCACACACCGCCGCGTCCACGTCCTCCACCGTGATCGCCCGGACGGTGTGCCTCAGCAGGTCGCCGAGCGCCTCGCGGGCCAACTGCTGATCCACCGTCCGGCCGGTGACGCGGGCGAAGTGCCGCACCCCGTTCACCGCCCCCTCCAGTTCCCGCACGTTCCCCTTCAGGTTGCGGGCCAGGTACTTGAGCACCCCCTCGGGGATGGCCGGGGTGCCGGCGGTCGCCTTCTTGCGGAGGATGTCCAGCCGCGTCTCGTCGTCCGGCGGCTGCACCGGCCACACCGCCCCGCCGAGCAGCCGGTCCACCAGCTCGGGCATCAGCTCGTCCGCCAGCCGCGGGTGACAGTCCGTCGTCACCACCACCTGCTTGCCGTCGGCGATCAGGGCGTCGAGTGTCTGGATGAACTCCTTCTGCGACCCCGGCTTGCCGGCCAGGAAGTGCAAGTCGTCGAGCAGCAGGGCGGAGCAGTCCCGCACCTGCCGGCGGAACTGGCTCTGGCGGTCGAACCGGCACGCCTGCACGAACCGGGTGGTGAACTCCTCGGCGGTGAGGAACGTCGGCCGGGCGTCCGGGTGCTTCTTCCGCAGACCGGCGTACACCCCCTCCAGCAGGTGCGTCTTGCCGGTGCCGACCGGCCCGTGGATGACCAGCGGGTTGGCGCAGTCGCCGGGGTCGTCGGCCGCGCTCAGGGCGGAGGCGTGGGCCACCCGGTTGCACGCCCCGACGACGAAATCGCCCAGCGTCTTCCACCGCCGGCCGGGCCGGTTCGCCGCCAACGGGGCATCGTCGCCGGCCGGCTTCGGCTTGCGGCTCCGGGGCGACGGCGGCGGGGGGATCTCGTCACCGAACAGGGTGCGGGTCGGCTTTGGAAATGCTTTCGCCGAGCCGTGCAGCTCGACCTCGGACTCGACCGCTTTGGGGGAGACCGCCGCCGGGGCGTTGAACAACTCTGCGTCCACCACGAACCGCACCCCGGCCGCCCCGCCGCTGGCCTCGGCCGCCGCCTCCCGCACCGCCGCCCCGAACGTCTGCTCCAGCCACCGCTGGTGCGACTCGGTGGACACGGCCAGCACCAGGTCGCCGCCGACCGGCACCACCGCCGTGTTCCCACCGAACCACATGGTGTGCCGCTGGGTGCCGATGCGGGCGACCAGCGCGGCCTCAAACCGGGCCGGCAGCGCACCGTCTGGTCCCGGACTCGGCCGGACGACGGGCAGTTCCGGGTTCAGCCGGACGGCGGGCGAGCCGCCATCCGGGCGGGAGCAGACTCGTTGGTGAGCGGGCATCCTGCAAGTATGCGCCTGGGTGGCCCGGCGCCTGCGCCGGCGTACCGGAACGGTATCGGCAACCTGGAAGGGGGAATGGCGCAACCGGCGCCCGCGAGCGCCACTGCGCAGGACGCCTCCGCCGCGCCAACTGACAGGACGTGACCGACAGGCGCAACCGGCCGAACAGACATCGCCACTTACCACGCCGGCCGCCACAGGTACACCCGCTGCCACTGGTACGGGCGGAACCCGTGGCGGCGGTACAGCCGCAAGGCCGGCTCGTTTCGCTCATCCACGCTCAGGGTCAGGTCGGGGACGCCGATTTCAGCCGCCGAGCGGACGGCGTGTTGCAGGAGGGCCGCTCCCGCCCCCCGCCCGCGGGCGACCGGCACCACCCCGAGGTAACCCAACTCCAGCACCCCTGGCGTACCGACGTGGGTGAGCAGCACCACCCCGACCGGCCGGCCGGCCGGGTCGCGGGCCAGCCACCACATCGGCGGGTCCGGCTGGTTCGCCCGGTAGCCGGCGAGCACGTCGGCGGCCGGGCGGTGGCCGCACACCTCCGGCACGTCCAACGTGCCCTCGTAGGTGGCCAGCAGGGTTTCGCCGAATTCGCTGGAGTCGTCCGCCGGTTCGAACCGAACGTCCGCCGGCGGCTCGGGTGGGATTGGTAGGTGGCCGCCGGCCCGCAGTAGGTGGGTGAGCCGCGTGACCGACCGAAACCCGTGCCGCACGAGCGGGTCGGCCGGGGCTGTATCGTCCGGGTCGAGGAACAGGCAGGCGAACGAGGTGTTGCGGGTGCGGAGTTGGGCGACGATTTCGGCGGCCAGGGCGTCGCCCGCTTCGGCCTCGGCGAACGGCGTCGGCGGCAGGAGCGTGGCCGTCCCGCCGGGCAGGAACTGCACCACCGCCGCCGCCACGGCCGCACCGTCCCGCCGCGCCAGCAGCACCCCGGCCGGGCCCACCTCCCCGCCGCGGAGGGCCGCCAGGAACCGCCCCACCCGCTGCTCCAGGCCGAAGGTGGGAGCCGCCCCGCACACCAGCCGGGCGGCGGTGTCGTACTCGGCGGGGGAAACGGGGGCAACGACGACGGCCATGCCGCTAGTGTAGCCCCGCCGTTACTTCTTCTTCGCCGGCTTCTTGGCGGACGCCTTCTTCACCGCCGTTTTCTTGGCGGCGGGCTTCTTCGCCACCGGCTTCTTCTTGCCGAAGATGGCGTCGTACCCGTCGCTGTAGTTCTTCGTCTCAGCCATCCCGATCCGCACGATGCTCATGGCGGTCTCCGTGTGTGAAATCATGGTCCGGTTTCACCGGACCATCGGGCCGCCCCAGAGGGGGGGCCCCAAAACAAAAACCCGTGTTTGGGGCCCC
>CANJKY010000550.1 GCA_947474875.1 Gemmataceae bacterium | reverse complement strand
CGAGGGGAACCTGTTCTTCTGCACGGAGAACGGCAAGGTGGAGGTGATCGCGGCCGAGCCGACGTTCACCCGCGTGGCGGCGAACAAGTTGGGCGACGGGTGTAAGGCGTCGCCGGCGGCGGTCGAAGACGTGCTACTGGTCCGCACGTTCACGCATCTATATTGCGTCGGGAAGAAGTGACAGCCGGAAACGACCGCGGCACGGGGTTCACCCGTGCCGCACGCATCACCCGCCGTCAGCCCGCTTCCTCTTCCAGATCGTCCTCCTCCTCGTCGTCGTCTTCGTCGTCATCGAAGTCGTCGTCCTCGTCGTCGTCGAACTCGTCTTCGAGGTCGTCGTCCTCCAGGTCGTCGTCCTCCAGGTCGTCCTCGTCGTCGTCGAAGTCGTCGTCGAAGTCGTCGTCCTCGTCGTCGTCCCCGAAGTCGTCGTCCTCGTCCTCGTCGTCCTCCGCCTCGTCGTCGGCCGCCTCCTCGTCCTCGTCCGCGGCCAGTACCGGCCCGAGCGGCAGCGGGTCGAACTCCCACGGGCGGTCGTCCGCGGCCGGCGGCCGGGTGACGGCGGAGAGCAGCAGTCGAGCGGACATCGCTTCTTCCTCGTGAAACGGGCGGAACCGGTCGGCCTCGTCTTCCCCACGCCATCGGCCGGTGGCGGTTCCAACTCGAATGTCAAAGCCCGGCCGCGTGGGGATGGACGGCAGGGCGGGTACGGTCGTGGTCCGCGTGTCGGAAAGTCCGAACCGGTCGTGTTGGGGGGCAAAAAATCGCCCCGGCACGCCCGAGTCCGGCGTAAGGTACGCGCTTCTTAGGAAGGGTCGAAAAGCGTGTCAAGCGGACGGTGGGAAAATTCCGTGAACCCTGACGGCCGGCGGCGGACGCCCCGCTGTTCGTGCCTAAACTGTGAAAATTCAAGCGTTTCGAGGGCGGAAATGCCGGCCGATACCACCCCACCACCCGACCGCCTGCCGGACTGGGGGCCGCGGTACAAGGAGACGCCCGCCGACCCGTATTCGCCGTCCGCCACGAGTATCGCCGAGCCGTTCAACACCGCCACCGCGGCGCTGTTCGTCGTGATCGTCATCGGGTGGGCGTGGCGGGTCCGCGGGCGGTTCGGCCGGTTCCCGTTCCTGTCGAGCTGCCTGGTGGTGCTGCTGGCCGGCGGGGTCGGCGGCACGCTGTACCACGCCCTCCGCACGTCGCCGGTTTTCTTCCTGCTCGACCTCATCCCCATCCTGCTGCTCGGGGCGGCCGGTGCCATCTACCTGGCGGTACGACTCGGCCGGCAGTACGGCCCGCGGCGGGTGGTTCTGATCTCAATCGGGGTGATCGCGGCGACGGCGTTCGTGAACGGCGCGTTGCGGTTACTGCCGAACACGCTCGGCACGCTCCAGGTGAACCTGAGCTACGCCACGCAGGCGGTGCTCATCCTCATCCCGCTCGGGGTGACGCTGGTGCGGACGCGGTTCCGGTACGCCGGGTTCGTGTGGGCGAGCGTGGCCTGCTTCGCGGTGGCGTGGTTCTGCCGGTTGGTGGACCTGCACAGCCCGCTGCCGATGGGCACGCACTGGCTGTGGCACACGTTCGGCGCGCTGTGTACGCAGTTCGTGATCGAGTACTTCTACCGGCTGGAACGGGACGCGAACGAGTCGATCATATCGTGACGGCTGAGAACCCGCCGTCCACCACGATGTTCTGCCCGGTGACGAACGACGACGCCTTCCGCGCCGCCAGCCAGATGACCGCCCCGGCCAGTTCCTCCGACTTGCCGAACCGGCCCATCGGGGTGTGGCCGATGATCTGCCCGCCGCGTTCGGTGTAGCCCCCGTCCGGCTTGAACAGCAGCGCCCGGTTCTGCTCGGCGGGGAAGAAGCCGGGGCTGATGGCGTTCACCCGCACCCCCTTCGTCGCCCACTCGCGGGCCAGGAACTTGGTCAGGTTGATGACCGCCGCCTTCGCCGCCGAGTACGCCACCACGCGGGACAGTGGGATCATCCCGGCCATGGACGCGATGTTGATGACGCTGCCGACGCCGGCCGCCACCATCGGCTCGCCGAAGATCTGGCTGGGCAGCAGCGCCCCGCCAACCAGGTTCAGGTCGAACACCCCCTGCCACGCCTCGGCGGGCAGCTTGCAGAAATCGGCGCCGGGCGGCAGGGTAGCGTCAGGGCGGTTACCACCGGCGGCGTTCACCAGCACGCTGATGCCGCCCCACTTCGCCAGCACCGCGTCGCGGGCCTGAGTCAGCGAGCCGCGGTCCATCGCGTCTGCGGCCACGAACACCGCCTGCCCCCCGCCGGCGGTGATCTTCGTAACCCGCTCGTTTCCGCGGTCGGCGTTGCGGCCCAGGATTGCCACCTTCGCCCCGGCCGACGCCAGCGCCTCAGCCATGTCCCCGCCGAGCACCCCGGTGCCGCCGATGACCACCGCGGTTTCCGGCGTCAGGTCGAACAGGTCTAGTTTCATGGTGCTAGGGTCTTTCTGTCTGAGAGTGGAAGGCACACTCCGTGTGCCGTTCTTCACGACGGCACACGGAGTGTGCCTACCACACTGAAGAACAATCACCCGTCGATGAACAGCGGCTTGATGTGCCGGTCGTACAGGTTCGCGGTCACGTTCCGCGACACCGACGCCTCGCACGACTCCAGCATCTTCAGGTACTTGTCACCCATCTGCGCAGCCACCTTGAAGCCGACGTGGATCAACTGCCGCAGCGACGGGTTGAACCCGGGGTTACTCTGGTCGTGCCGAAGCGCGGCGGTGAACTGCTGCGAACTCCACCCCCGCACCTCGGCTTCGCTCGGCAGTTTCTTCGCGTCGATGTCGATGACCGTGGCATACGGGGCGCACAGGGCGTCCAGCTTGCCGAGCGCCTGGACGTAGATGTCCTTCGCCATGTCCAGCCCGGCCCCGCCGGCCTCGGCCAGTCCGATCACCTCTTCGAGCCAGTTGGTGCCGGCCGTCTTCACATGCACCCCGGCGTCGTACCGCCGCAGCGCCGTGCGGATCGCCGGGTAAATCGAGAACTTGTCGCTGCCCGAGTGGACGCTCAGCTTCAGGCTGGCGGGCAGGCCGAACGCCTTCACCGCGAACGCGATCACCGCCAGGTCGTCGTTAAACTCCTTCTCGAACTGCCGCACGTCGCCGACGTAGTCGACCCCCTTGTTGAACCGGCCGGTGAACTTCGGGGCGATGGTCTGGAGCGGGATGCCCTCGGCGGCGAGCGCCGCCAGGATGACGAGCAACTCCGGCGGCGTCTGCGGGTGGTCGGTCTCGTCCATCGACACTTCGGTGATGAAGTTGCCCTCGCCCTTCGCCGCTGCGATGTGCCGGTAGATGCGGCCGGCCTCCTGCACCGCGTTCAGGTACTTCGCGGCCACCCGCTCCACGTCCGCACGGGTCGTTCGGAACGCCGTGTCGATGCCGGCGATGTTCAGCTCGCCGACCAGTTGCGGGTGCCGGTCCACGAACGCCTTCACCGCCGCCGGGTCGGCCGACTTGCCGATGTTGTCCGCCACGTCGATGGTGAAGAAGTCGGACGGGGCGACGAACCGGTCCACCGTCTCCAGCCGGATGTGATCGGCATCGACGTGGTACGGCTTCGTCCAGCCGAGCGCCTTCACCGCCGCGTCCGCGGCCGTCCGCACGCTGCTCGGCTCCGACCCGATGATGGTGTGCTCGCGGTTCGACTTGTTCCACACCGGCACCACCGTCACACCGTGTTCGGCCGCCTTCATGCACGCCCGCAGTTGGGCCTGGGCCTGGTGGGCGAACCGGTCGCCGACGCCGAACGTGTATTTGGAGATGGTGAGCATGGCCGAGTGTGCGATTGTATCAGGGGAGTGTGAGGGCACATTGTAGGGTGGGCCCGGTCCCGGTG
>CANJKY010000549.1 GCA_947474875.1 Gemmataceae bacterium | reverse complement strand
TCGGCGAAGACGGCCCTCTTAACTTATGCGACGGTCCACACCTCCAGCACCACCGCACCGAGTTCACCCGCCTCGATCACCAGTTCGTTCCTCGGCTGTAAGTGGTCGGTGATGTCGAACCGCTCGCAAGCTCCCAGTTCCACGCCGTTCAGAACCACCGCCACCGGCCGGTCGCACACCAGCCACAGCCGCTCGGTCGCATCCAGTGTCCGCGGGCGGCCGAACCGCCGACGGTGGCGGGTGTGGCCGCCGCCCAGGTCGGTCCGCTCCCACGGCTCGCCCAGGCGGATGGTGTGCAGTTTCATGGAAGAGACCTCACCCCCCGGCCCCCTCTCCCACGGGGAGAGGGGGTGTTCAACCGCCGATGGCCTCTGTGTATCCCGATCGCTGGCGGCGAGCCATCACCCACCCCCGCTACATTCCACCGTTGAACACCCCCTCTCCCCGTGGGAGAGGGGGCCGGGGGTGAGGTCTTCGGTACGGCCACGAGGCCGCTCTCATCACTCCCTCAGATCCTCGCGCTTACACTCGCCTTGTTCCTCCCTCGTCCTCACTTTTCGCACCGCCATGACCCTCCGCATCACCCTCGCCTCGCTACTCGTCGGCCTACCGGCCGCCGCGCTCGCCGACGACCCGAAGCCGACCGACAAGGCCGACAAACAAACCGCCGCGAAGGCCGCCGACCTGACCGGATACAAGACGGTGAAGGACGCCATCAAGGGCGATCCGAAGGTGTTCAAGACGACCGACACCGCCACCCCGACGAAGCCGACCGTGCCGGGGTTCCTGGGCGTCGAGGTGGCGACCACCGGCAAGCCGGCGGTGGTCGAGGTGGCCCCGGACTCGCCGGCGGAGAAGGCCGGCATCAAGGCCGGGGACGTGATCACCAAGGTCGGGGCGGACGACGTGCCGTCGGCGGACAAGGCGAAGGACCGGCTGCGGGCGCTGGCGGCGGATGTCACCCTGAAGGTGACGGTGGAGCGGGCGGGCAAGCCGGTGGAGATCAGCGTGACGCCGAAGGCGGTGAGCAAGCCGTTCGCCGCGCCGAGCAGTGCGCCGACCGTCCCGCTGCGGCTGGGCGTCACGAACGGGGAGGTGCTGAAGGACGGCGGGGTGACGGTGGAGGGAGTGACCAAGGACGGGGCGGCGGACAAGGCGGGCATCAAGGAGAAGGACGTGCTGCTGAAGCTGGGCGATGCGAAGGTGATGACCGAGGACTCGATCGCCGACTTCCTGAAGACCAGGCAGGCCGGTGACGTGGTGACGGCGCACCTGAAGCGGGACGGCAAGGATGTGGAGTTGAAAGTGACGCTGACCGCCCCGCAGGGGGCCAGCGGCGGCGGGCGGGGCGGGTTCGGGGCCGGGTGGGACGACCGGCTGCCGTCGCGGGCGTGGAGCAAGCCGACGTACAAGCTGGCGGTGATCGGCATCGAGTACCCGGACCAGAAGCACAACGACAAGATCAAGGACAAGGACTGGGAGAAGTCGCTGTTCAGCGCCGGCGAGTACACGGACAAGAGCGCCACCGGGCAGAAGGTGTTCGGCAGCATGGCCGACTACTACAAGGAGATCTCCTACGGCCAGTTCAAGGTGGAGGGGTCGTTCGTCGGCTGGGTGGAGGTGTCGAAGAAGCGGCTGGAGTACCAGAGCGGGAACGGGGTGGGCAGCGGGCAGAAGACGGCGCTGCTGAGCGAGACGATGGACAAGTTCCTGGAGAAGAAGGGGAAGGACGCGCTGAAGGACTACGAGGGGGTGTTCTTCCTGTTCGCCGGCGGGCGGGTGCAGACCACCCGCGGCAGCCTGTACTGGCCGCACCGGGCCAGCTTCCGGCACAACAACAAGAGCTGGCC
Organism: Gemmataceae bacterium; assembly: GCA_947474875.1. Taxonomy (GTDB): domain Bacteria; phylum Planctomycetota; class Planctomycetia; order Gemmatales; family Gemmataceae; genus JALHQU01. Next base: position 2,028 of record CANJKY010000549.1, on the reverse strand, counting down.
GTACTTCATCGTCCAGGAGGGCGGGGAGAACATGACCAACATCAGCGTGTTCTGCCACGAGTTCGGCCACATGCTCGGCCTGCCCGACCTGTACGCCCGGCCGGAACAACCCGGCATGGAAGGGGTCGGGGTGTGGTGCGCCATGAGCCAGCAGTTGGGCAACGGCCGGCCGCAGCACTTCAGCGCGTGGAGCAAGGAGCGGCTGGGCTGGCTGAAGCCGACGGTCATCGACCCGCGGGTGAAGCAGAAGCTCATCCTGGCCCCGATCGAGACGGACAACACCCAGTGCTTCAAGGTGCCGCTGAAGGCGGACGGGAGCGAGTACCTGCTGCTGGAGAACCGGAAGAAGACCGGGTGGGACACGGAACTGCCGGCCGAGGGGCTGCTCGTCTGGCGGGTGATCCCGGGCAACCAGACGCAACAGGTGTTCCTGGAGGAGAGCCACGGCATCGAGGGGCCGGCCGGCCCGCGGTCGAACACCGGGGCGGTGCCGTTCCCCAGCCCGGCGAACGACAGCTTCACGCCGTTCACCACCCCGAGCAGCAAGGCGCAGACGGGCGGCGGGTTCGACGTGCACATCACCCACGTACGGCGGCTGCCGGACGGCCGAGTGACGTTCCACATCGGCTACCAGTACCAGTGAGCCGATCGGGTGAACCGCGGGCGTTGGCCGCCCGGGTGGGATCACACCCGACGGGCTGTCGCTCGCGGTTCACCCCAACCGGTTCAGGCTCGATCATCACTTTTCGGCCGGCGGGCACACCCGCCGGCCGTTCACTTTCAGGTGCCGGCGGAAGCACGTTGCCCGGCCCGCGTCCGTGTCCCATCCTCGGGTGTGTGCGATCGGCCGCCGGAGGTTGGGATGTCGTCAGCCGTCACGGATAGCCCGACCCGTTTCCCCCCGGACACGGGCGGCCCGCCGAACCGGGAAGGCCCGGACACCCAGGTGCTGCGGCCGGGCGATTTGCACTTCGACGACCCGCCGCCCGCCCGCCGGTCCACGTTTCCCGACGTGGACGGGTACGACATCGCCGAGGTGATCGGGGCGGGGGCGACGGGGGTGGTGCTGAAGGCCCGGCACCGCCGGCTGAACCGCACCGTCGCGCTCAAGATCCTCGGCCGGGACGCGCTGGCCGACCCGGAGTCGCACGAGCGGATCCAGTTGGAAGCCGAGGCGGTCGCCCGGTTGCAACACCCGAACATCATCCAGGTGTTCGACGTGGGCACGTTCGCCGACAGCACCGGCGACTGCCCGTACCTGGCACTGGAGTACGTGGGCGGGGGCAGCCTGTACCGGCACACCCTCACCCCACAGAACCCGCGGCAGGCCGCCGAACTGGTGGAGAAGCTGGCCCGCGGCGTCGCCGCCGCCCACCGGGTGGGGGTGGTCCACCGCGACCTGAAGCCGGCGAACGTGCTGCTCACCCCGGACGGCGAGCCGAAGATCGCCGACTTCGGGCTGGCCAAGCAGTTGGACCCGGGGCGGGACGAGCGGGGGCGGTTCCTCACCCAGCTGGGGGCGGCGGTCGGCACCCCGGAGTACATGGCCCCGGAGCAGGTGGACGGCGCCCCGGCGGCCCCGGCCATCGACGTGTACGCGCTCGGCGTCATCCTGTACGAGTTGCTCACCGCCCGCGTGCCGTTCAAGGGGGAGACGGTCACCGAGACGATGCTGATGGTGAAGTACGAGGAGCCGGTGTCCCCCTGCCGGCTCCAGCCGAACCTGCCCCGCGACCTGGAGACGGTCTGCCTGAAGTGCCTGGCCAAGGCCCCGGCCGGCCGGTACCCGACGGCCGAGGGGCTGGCCGACGACCTAGCCCGGTGGCTGGCCGGCCGGCCGATCCACGCCCGCCCGGCCAGCCGGGTGGAGCGCGCGGGGCGGTGGGCAAGGCGGAACCCGACCGTCGCCGCGCTGGCCGCGCTGGCCGTGCTGCTGGCGGTCGTCGGGGTGGGCGGGGTGACGTGGAAGTGGCGGGAGGCCGAGGCGAAGGCCCGCGAGGCGGAGGACCGCCGGCAGGCCGAGCAGTG
>CANJKY010000548.1 GCA_947474875.1 Gemmataceae bacterium | reverse complement strand
GTTCTGCTCGCTCCGCGAGCGGGTGAACAAGGCCGCTCGCGGAGCGAGCAGAACACTCAAGACTTGGGCGGCGGGGTGCGGCCGAGCAGTTTGAGCAGCCGCAGCATGTCCTCCCACACCGGCCGTTTCAGCGCCGCGTTCTGCACCACCTCCTGCGGGTGGTAGGTACACACCACCGGCGTGCCGGCGTGGTCGTGGGTCTGACCCCGTAGCGTGCGGATGTTGCCACTCATGCCGAGCAGTGCGCGGGCAGCGGTCTCGCCCAGGCAGCAGATCGCCCGCGGGCGGACCAGTTCCAGTTGCCGGTCCAGATAGCCACGACAGTTGCCGCACTCGTCGGCGGTGGGCGGGCGGTTCCGCGGCGGGCGGCACTTGATCGCCGTCGTCAGGTACACCTCGGCCCGGCTCAGCCCCATCGCCCCCAGAATCTTGTCGAGCAGCGCCCCGGCCTCGCCGCGGAACGGATGGCCGTCGCGGTCGTCGTCCGCCCCCGGGGCATCGCCGAGGAACAGGATATCCGGCGACATCGGCCCGCCGCCGAACACCACCTGCGTGCGGGTGGCGAACAGGCCGGCGCAGCGGTCACACTTCGCCGCTTCGCTCGCCACCGTCTGCAACTGCCGGCGGCGATCGGCGTCCGGATCGGGAGCGGACTCGTTCGGCGAGGACTGGAACAATCTCACCGGAGCGGGCGGGGCGATAGGCACGAACTCCACCCCGGCGGCAGATAGCGCCACCAGGTGCTTGCGAAGCTGCGACTGCAACGATTCCGCCACGACCGCCCTCCGGGTATGAGGGCAGTGTACCCGCCAGGATGTTTTGCGGTCGAGGTGGATGTGAGGAGCCGCGTGGCGACTGATCAATAGCCAGGTCGGTGGAACATGCCGCGGCGGTCGAGGATCGCCTTCCGGATCGCAATCGCCATGTCGGCCAGCTTGAACTTCTTCACCTTCTCACCGATCCCGACCGTCTCGGCGACGGCCTGGAGGTCGGTCTTCTTCAGCCCGTCGAGCAGGTTCAGTTCGCCGTCGATCGCCTCGGTCGTCAGGTTCGGGTTGAGGATGTTGTGGTACAGTTCGGTCACCCGCCGGATGACGTCGGCGGCGACCGGCTTGGGAGGTTTCGGAGCTTTTGGTGGCTTCGGGGCGGCCTTCGTCTTTGTTAGCACTACCGGCAGCACGCCGGTGCGGTGGTACTCCTCGGCCCGCCGCAGGAACTCGGCGAACTGCTCGACGGAATACCCGCCGAACGGTTCCAGCCCGACGGCGATGGCGGCCAGCCCGCTCACCACCTTTTGGGCCGCCCCGGCCTGCTCGACCAACCGGGCCAAATCACGAAAGTGCTGCTGCACCGCGGCGACATTCACTGGGCAACTCCCGTTCCACTTCGGCGGCCAGAGCCGCGAACAGTTGAGCTAGTTTGGACTTCGGGTCGGGAGCGCCGGCGAGCGTCTCCGCATCCCGGACGTCCTTCAGCATCTGCGGGATGACCGTGTCGAACTGCTTCACCGCCTCCCCGTAGGCGTCCTTGCACCACCCGCCGAGCTGCCGCCAGTCGGCCCGCTCGCCGCCGGTCAATTCCTCCCGGTAAGTGCGATTCGCCACCACCCCGAGCACCCGCAGGTCGTGGTTGATGTGTTTGCGGAACAGCTCGTTCTTCAGGAACCGTTTGAGCAGCACCGGGACGCGGTCGATGGACCGCTGGCCGAGCGTCACCGGCACCAGCAGGTAGTCGCTGGCGGCCAGGGCGTTGATGCACGAGATGTTCACCAGCGGCGGGCAGTCGAGTAGCACCAGGTCGTACCTGGCCCCAACGGACATCAGTTGGAGCGCCTTCCGGATCAGGAACCGGTTGTCCCGCTCGCCGGTCCGGAGCAGCCAGCCGAGGGTGAGCGACAGTTCGGCGTAGGCCAAGTTGTCGGAGGTGGCGACCAGGTCCAGCTGCCCGCCGGAATCGTCGAACGAGCACACCTCCTGGGCGTAGTCCGCCAGCTTCCGCGTCTTGTCCGCGGAAGCGGCGCTGAGGAAGTGCTGGAGCAGCGACCCGTCGGCCGCCAGTTGCCGCTGCTTGTCGAACGGCAGCAGTATCTGGGTGAGCGACCCCTGGAGGTCGAGGTCCAGCAATAGCACCCGGTACCCGCGACGGGCCAGGGCGAACCCGAGATGGGCGGTGACGGTCGTCTTCCCGACGCCGCCCTTCAAATTCATGACGGAGACGACGGCGTGCTTCCGCTGACCGAGGGGGCGGAACTTGGGCACCTTCTGGAGTGCTCGCGCGGCCCACAAGTTGCCTTCCAACCTTAGAGCTTTCTGGATCCTCCGGTCGGTTCGGTTCAGGTCTGCTTGTCGCTGGTCAAGCGTCCGCTCCAGCTCGACCAGTCGCTTGCCGGCCTCGCCCACATCGCCGGTCAGCTTGGCGACCAAATCCTTCTCCGCCCCCAGCCCCTTCTTCAATTCGTCCCGCTCCGGCTTCAGCTTCAAGTAGGCGTGGTAGTACGGGACCAGACGCTGCTTCGCCAGAGCCAGCCGCTTGTCCGCTTCCGCCACCTGATGCTTGAGTGCGCTCACCTCCGGCTCCTTCGCCGCCAACACGAGTTGGAGCTGGGCGTTCGCCCCCTTCTCCGCTTGGTGATCGAGCTGGAGTTGCTTCACCTGCCCATCAAGTATGCCGATCTTCTGTTCCAGGTTCGTCCGCTCCCCCTTCGACCACCACCGACCAATCGTCACACCCAAACCGATGAGGCCGCCGCCTGCGGCGATCACTGCCGCCACCATCTTCCAGGCGGACGAGGTGAAGAAGACCCCCAGGTCGCTCAACCACTCCATGTCACGCCCCACGCCGAGAAACCGGAGGATGAGACGAACATTTTCCGAACCTCTACCGCGAACACAAGCAAAAACGCCCACTTCCCATACTACCCATCAAAACCCGCATCCACCCGTTGACAGCTACCTTGCATGACAATATAGTTCAGGCATGGATCCGGAGTTCCTCGCCAACTGGACCACGCAGATGCGGAAGGGGCTGCTCGAGCTGAGCGTGCTGGCTGCCCTCCGCGGGCAGCGGCTGTACGGGTACGACATCGTCCGCCGGCTGGCCGCGGCCGGCGGGCTGGTGATGAGCGAGGGCACCGTGTACCCCATCCTCAGCCGGTTCAAAAAGGACGGGCTGGTCGAGACCACGCTGGTGGAGTCGGCCGAGGGGCCGGCCCGCAAGTACTACCAGCTCACCGCGAAGGGCCGCCAACTGCTCGCCGCCATGCTCGCCGCCTGGGGCGAGGTGCGGGACGGCATCGACCGCGTGTCCACGGAGCGCCTGCCATGACCGGAGCCGCCGCCATGACCGAGTTCACCCCCCCCGCCGAGGCCCGGCTGCACGACTACCTGGGCCTGGTGCGGCAGGCCCTGTACGCCCACCCGGACGTGTCCCCGGACGAGGTGGAGGCGGACGTGCGGGAGCACATCGCCACCGAGTTCGCCCGCCTCACTCGGCCGGTCACGCTGAGCGAACTGGAGACGGTGCTCACCCGCCTCGGCCCACCGACACAGTGGGCGGCCGCCGGGGCGACCTCGCAGGTGCCGCCGCGGATCGAGCCGTTCGACTGGAAGGTGTTCGCCGCCGGGGTGCGGCGGCGGGTGCTGGGCGTGTTCAACACCCTGTGGAAGGGGCCGGAGGACTGGCGGCTGGCATACCTGACGTTCGGGCTGACGCTGCTCGCCATCCCCACCGCCGGCATCACCCTAGTGATCGCGTACTTCTTCAGCCGGGCGGCGGTGGAGCTGGCGAAGGAGAAGGGCGAGCCGCTCGGCGCGCGGCGGTGGCTGACATACCCGGCGATTCTGGCGGTGTGCGTGCCGCTGTTCCTGGCGGCGGCGTTCGGCCCG
>CANJKY010000547.1 GCA_947474875.1 Gemmataceae bacterium | reverse complement strand
TTCATGGCGGCCCGCCGCTTCCTGCTCATCCCCGGCCGCACCAGCAAACAGGGGCAGCAGATCAATATCGGCAAGGACGAGGACGCCTACCTGAAAATGACCACCACGCTGACCATGCACGCCGACGACCTGAAGGAGATGGGGTTAGCGGCCGGACAGGCGGTGCGGGTGCGGAGCGAGAGCGGCGAGGCCGAGTTCACCGTGCAGGCCGGGAACATCCCACGGGACTTGCTGTTCGTCCCCTACGGCCCACCGACGTGCCTGCTCATGCCGACCGACAGCGACGGCACCGGGATGCCGACGTCGAAGGGGTGGGACGTGGAGGTGGAGGCGATCACCAGTTGAGGAGTTGCGATGTCCGACGACAAGCCGATTGATGCCCAGGAAGCGACGGCCCAAGCACCGCCCGATGCCGACGTGCCGCCGTGGGAGCAGATCGAGCCGGGGCGGTTCATGCCGCGGCGGGTCCGCGGGTCGTGCCGCGGGCTGGCGCTGGGGTGAAGCTTCGTGGTGCCGTCCAGTTTGGATGGCAACGATCAGTCCCAGGGCTAACGCCCTGGGCTACGGCCGGCGGTCCCTTCGGGACGCAAGAATGATGGCCGCATCTTCGCCGCGGAGCGGCCGTCGGATGTAGCCCAGGGCGTCAGCCCTGGGATGACCGGGAGCGAATCGATGAACCTGACCGTGGTGAAGAACGCCACCTGCACCTTCTGCGGCTGCGTGTGCGACGACATCGAGCTGCACGCCGACGGCACCCGCATCACCGAGACGAAGGGGGCGTGCATCCTCGGCCAGTCGTGGTTCAAGAACCACACCGCCGAGCACCTGTACCCGGACGCGCTCATCGACGGCAAAGAGGCGACCGTGGACGAAGCCGTCGATGCCGCCGCCGACATCCTGCACGCCGCCCACCTGCCGCTGGTGTACGGGCTGAGCAACACCACCTGCGAGGCCCAGCGGGAGGCCGTCCACCTGGCCGAGATCGTCGGCGGGGTGATCGACAGCCACACCTCGTTGTGACACGGGCCGACCGAGATCGCCGCCCAGTTGGGCGGAAAAGTCTCGTGTACGCTGGGTGAGGTGAAGAACCGGGCCGACCTCATCATTTACTGGGGCGGGAACCCGGCCGAGTGCCACCCGCGGCACTTCACGAAATACACCATCATGCAGAAGGGGCGGTACATCCCCAACGGCCGCAAGGGCCGGACGATGGTGCTGGTGGACATCCGCGAGACGCCGAGCGCGAAGGCGGCGGACGTATTCCTCCAGGTGCGACCGGGCAAGGACTTCGAGGTGCTGACGGCGCTGCGGGCGGTCGTGAAAGGGCAGCGTGTGGACGCGGCGTCAGTCGCCGACACCGGGCTGTCGCTGGAGCAATTGACGGACCTGGCGAACCGCATGAAGGCGTGCCGGTTCGGGGTGCTGTTCTTCGGCATGGGCCTGTCCATGACCCGCGGGAAGCACATGAACTCGGCGGCGGCGCTGACGCTGGCGGCGGAGTTGAACGCCTTCACCAAATTTGTCGCCATGCCGATGCGGGGACACGGGAACGTGACGGGAGCGGACGTGATCATGCGGTACACCACCGCCTACCCGTTCGGGGTGAACCTGAGCCGCGGGTACCCGCGGTTCAACCCCGGCGAGTTCTCAACCATCGATTTACTGGTGCGGGGGGACAACGACGCCACGCTGGTCCTCGGGGCCGACCCCGGGGCCACCATGCCGCAGCCGGCCATCCGCCATCTGGCGAACACGCCGACCATCGTGCTCGACCCGAAGGTGACACACACCAGCCGGCTGGCGAAGGTCCACATCACCACCGCCGCGACGGGCATCACCGCCCCCGGCACGGTGTACCGGATGGACGAGATCCCCCTGCCCCTCCGCCCGCCGCTCACCGGCCCGTACCCAACGGACGAGGAGGTGATGCGGCGCATCCGCGAGGCAGTGCAGCGGAAAGAGCAAGTGGCGGCGTAACCGGGAGCGTTCATGCTGCGGATCAAGGGCGGCAAAGTCTACGACCCGAAGAACGGCGTCGATGGCGTCGTGCGGGACGTGTGCATCTCCGGCGGCAAGGTGGTCGCCGACGTGGACGGCGGGCGGGTGATCGACGGCACCGGGCTGATCGTGTTCCCCGGCGGGGTGGACGTCCACACGCACGTGGCCGGCGCCGCCCTCAACTTCGCCCGCGGCCTCATCCCCGAGCAGCACCGCAACGCCCACCCCATCGTCCGCGACCACATCCGCCGGGCCGGCATCGTCGGCGCCACCCCCACCACCTTCGCCACCGGGTACGTGTACGCCGGCATGGGGTGGACGACCGTGAACGAGGCGGCCGTGCCGGTGCTGTCCGCCAAGCACACGCACGAGGAACTCCGCGACACGCCGATGGTGGACAAGACGTGCTGCGTGCTGATGGCGAACAACGAGATGATGCTGGACTTGCTGGAGGCGGGCGACCACGAGCGAGCGCGACAAGTTCTGGCGTGGCACGTCTGGGCGGCGAAGGCTTACGGGGTGAAGTGCGTGAACCCCGGCGGGGTGGAGGCGTGGAAGTTCGGCAAGGACGCCAAGCAACTCCACGAGCCGGTGCCCGGCTACAAGACTCTCACCCCGGCCGACATTGTGAGCGGGATGGCCCGGGCGTGCGACGAGTTGCGGCTGCCGCACGCCGTTCACCTGCACTGCAACAACCTGGGCGCCCCGGGAAACGTGTCCACCACGTTGGACACCATGAAGGCACTGGAGGGGCACCGGGCGCACCTGGCCCACCTGCAGTATCACGCCTACGGCGGAGACGACTGGGCCACCTTCCGCTCCGAATCCGCGAAGATCGCCGAGGCGTTCAACGCCAACACGAACCTGACATGCGACGCCGGGGCGGTACTGTTCGGCACCACCGTCACCATCACCGCCGACGGCCCGTGGCAGCACCTGCTGTACCAGCTCACCGGCAAGAAGTGGGGCAACCTGGACGTGGAGAACGAGACCGGGTGCGGGGTGGTGCCGTACGTGTACAAGGAGAAGAACATCGTCAACGCGGTGCAGTGGGCGGTCGGGCTGGAGCTGATGCTGCTCATCGACGACCCGTGGCGGGTGTCGCTCACCACCGACCACCCGAACGGCGCCCCGTTCTGGCGGTACCCGGAGATCCTGCACCTGCTGATGAACGCCGACTTCCGCAAGGAACAGATTGCCCGGCTGCCGGAGAAGGCGCGGTCGCGGATCATCCTCGACCAACTCACCCGCGAGTACACACTGGGCGAGATCGCCATCCTCTGTTCGGCCGGCCCGGCCCGGGCTCTCGGGCTGGAACACAAGGGGCACCTTGGCGTCGGGGCGGATGCGGACGTGGCCGTCTACCACGCCGAGCAGGACATTACGAAGATGTTCTCCCACCCGCGGTACGTCATCAAGGGCGGCGAGGTGGTGGTGGAGGAAGGGGAACTGCGGCAGTCGGTCGAGGGGCACGCGCTGGCGGTGAAGCCGTCCTACGACCCGCAGGTGGAGGAGTTCATCCGCCCGCTGTTCCAGCAGTATTACACGATGTCGTTCGAGAACTACCCGGTGACGCCCGACCGCGTCCACGGGCTTCAGGTGAACGAGCTGAGCAACTAACGCCCATGCCCACCCTCACCCTCCGCGAAACGCCGACCGTGCCGCTCGAAGCCGAGTGCGTCTCGCCCGATGTGTTCGCCGGGCTGACGCTCGACGCCGTCCGGTCGCTCCCGGTGTACCACGGCAAGCGGAAGCTCACCCTCGGCGATTTCTTCACCGTGGATGGCGAACCGGGTGAGCAGATCGAACTATACGGCGACCTCACCAAGGTGAAGTGGCTCGGCAAGGGGATGACACGCGGGTTGATTCAGATTCACGGTGACGTCGGCA
>CANJKY010000546.1 GCA_947474875.1 Gemmataceae bacterium | reverse complement strand
GGTACGGACGCGAACATCGGTGGCTCCGTCAGGGGAGGAGGTCGGCGACCGGGATGGCCGCGGCGGTCTGCCCGTCGAGCACGAGCGGCACGGCCGAGCCGGGGGTGAAGTCGGTGCGGGTGCGGTACGCCGGCGGGTCGGCGGCCGGCTCCGGGTCGGTGTACACTTCAAGCTGGGTATCGACGACGTTGACGATCCAGAAGACGGGGAGTCCTGCCCGCGCGTACACCCGCTGCTTCACGCGGCGGTCGAACTCCAAACTCGCGTCGGCAAACTCGACCACCAACCCAACCTCTGACGCTCCGGGGAACCGCTTGTCGTAGTCCTCCAGCTTCCCGCGTACGACGGCAGCGTCGGGTTCTGGTTCACTGTCGGCAAGAGTAACGGCCGGGTTGATGCGGACGTGCCAATCGGGTGTGTTCAGCTCCAGTTTTTGAAAGGCGTGCTGTGGGTAACACTCGCGCGGGGTCATCGGGCGGAACTTCCACAGAATCACCCCTTCCAACAGCTCGCCCGGCTCGTAGTCGCCGAAGACGCCCGCCTTGATCATCGTGCGGTACTCGTCCACGGTGAACCGCCGCAGGCGTGCGAGGTCCGAGAGCGTGAAATCCGGCGGCCCCAAGTAGGGCACCTTGCCCATCGCCCACAAGTCATGCGCAGACGGCATAAGAGCCGCGCTCATGCGATCACCTCCACCGGTGTGATATCACACCGCCGGCGCGCGATAAAGCCCAGGCACGGCCGTGCCTGGGCTTCGCGGCTGGGTTCACCCGGCGGTTGACACCGCCGATTCACCCTGTCACTTGTCCCGCTTGCCGGCGCCGCCGAGCGCGGCCTGCGCCGCCGCCAGCCGGGCGATGGGCACCCGGAACGGCGAGCAGCTGACGTAGTCCAGGCCGATCTCGTGGCAGAACACCACGCTGTCCGGATCGCCGCCGTGCTCCCCGCAGATGCCCACCTTCAGGTGGGCGTTGTGCTTCGCCTTGCGGCTGTCCCGCCCCTTCTGGATGCCCAGCTTCATCAGCTCGCCGACACCGGCGAAGTCGATCGTCTGGAACGGGTCGATGGGCAGGATCTTGTTGTTCAGGTAGGTGGGCATGAACCCCTTGATGTCGTCCCGGCTGAACCCGAACGTCATCTGGGTCAGGTCGTTGGTGCCGAAGCTGAAGAACTCGGCCTCCTCGGCGATCTTGTCGGCCGCCACGCACGCCCGCGGCAGCTCGATCATGGTGCCGATCTGGTACTCCACCTTCACCCCGGCCTTCTTCATCGCCGCCTCGGCCACGGCGATCGCCCGCTCCTTCAGCTGCTTCAGCTCGGGCAGCACCCCGACCAGCGGGATCATGATCTCGGGCAGCACGCTCTTGCCCTTCTTCTTCACCTCGATGGCCGCCTCAATGATCGCCTGCACCTGCATGTCCCCGATCTCCGGGTACACCAGCGGCAGGCGGCACCCGCGGAACCCCATCATCGGGTTGAACTCGTGCAGCTCGTCCACCCGCTCCTTCACCTTCTGGGCCGACAGGCCGAGCGACTGGGCCACCTCCGCCTGCCCCTTGGCGTCGTGCGGCAGGAACTCGTGCAGCGGCGGGTCGAGCAGACGGATGGTGACCGGCAGCCCGTCCATCGCCTCGAAGATGCCGACGAAGTCGGCCTTCTGGTACGGCTCGATTTTGGCCAGCGCCTTCTTCCGCCCCTCCTCGCTGTCGGCCAGGATCATCTCCCGCATGGCGACGATGCGGTCCTCGCCGAAGAACATGTGCTCGGTGCGGCACAGGCCGATGCCCTCGGCCCCGAACTCGCGGGCCTTCAGGCTGTCCGCCGGGCTGTCCGCGTTGGTGCGGATCTTCAACTTCCGCACCTTGTCCGCCCAGCCCATGAGGGTGCTGAAGTCGCCGGTCATGGTGGGGGCGATGGTCTCCACCTTGCCGATCATCACGTCGCCGGTGGTGCCGTTGATGGTGACGAACTCGCCCGCCTTCACCGTCTGCCCGGCGATGGTGATGGTCTGGGCGGCCTCGTCGATCTTCACCGCCTCACACCCCACCACGCACGGCTTGCCCCACCCGCGGGCGACCACCGCCGCGTGGCTGGCCTTACCCCCGGTGCTGGTCAGGATGCCCTTGGCCAGGTGCATGCCGGCCACGTCCTCCGGGCTGGTCTCCTTCCGCACCAGCAGGATCGGGTCGTTCGGGTGCTTGGCGTGGTGCTCGACCACCGCGTCGGCACTCAGGATTACCTTCCCGCTCGCCCCGCCGGGGCTGGCGGCGATGCCCTGGGCCACCGGCTTCACCTTGGACTTGGGGTCGAGTTGCGGCTGCAGCAGGTGGTTCAGGCTGTCCGGCGGCACCCGCTTCACCGCGTCCGTCTCGGAGATCAGCCCCTCCTTCGCCATCTCGACGGCGATGCGGACGGCGGCGGTGCCGGTCCGCTTGCCGTTGCGGGTCTGCAGCATGTACAGGGTGCCGTCCTGCACGGTGAACTCGATGTCCTGCATCTCCTTGTAGTGCTTCTCCAGCACCTGGCGGATGTCCATCAGCTGCTTGTACACTTTCGGCATCTCGTCGTTCAGCTTGCTGATCGGCTCCGGGGTGCGGATGCCGGCCACCACGTCCTCACCCTGGGCGTTGATCAGGTAGTCGCCGTAGAACACGTTCTCGCCGGTGTTCGGGTCGCGGGTGAACGCCACCCCGGTGCCGGACCCGTCACCCATGTTGCCGAACACCATCGCCTGCACGTTCACCGCCGTGCCCTTCAGCCCGGTGATGCGCTCGATGCGGCGGTACTCGATCGCCTTGTTCCCGTTCCACGAGTTGAACACGGCGTTGATGGCCAGCAGCAGCTGCTTCTTCGGGTCCTGCGGGAAGTCGTCGCCGACGTGCTTCTTGTAGACGGCCTTGTACTTCTTCACCAGCTCCTTCAGGTCGTCGGCGGTCAGGTCGGTGTCGAGCTTAACCCCCTTCGCCTTCTTCATCTCGTGGATTTCGTGCTCGAACGCCTCGTGCTCGCACCCCATGGCGGTGCTGCCGAACATGTCGATCAGCCGGCGGTAGCTGTCGTAGGCGAACCGCGGGTTGCCCGTCTTCTTGGCCAGCCCCTCCACGCTCGCGTCGGTCAGCCCCAGGTTGAGGATGGTGTTCATCATCCCCGGCATGGAGAGCGCGGCACCGGAGCGGACGGACACCAGCAGCGGGTCGGCGGTGTCGCCGAACTTCTTGCCGAAGGTGGCTTCCACCTTCTTCATCGCCTCGTCGATCTGCGGCAGGGCGGCCTCGGGGATCTTCTTGCCGGCCTCGTAGTAGGCGGCGCACACCTCGGTGGTGATGGTGAACCCAGGCGGCACCGGGATGCCGATCTTGCACATCTCGGCCAGGTTCGCCCCCTTCCCGCCGAGCAACTCCTTCTGCTTGCCGTCGCCGTCCGCCGTCTTGCCGCCGAAGAAGTAAACGTGCTTCGTACTCATCTCACCGGGTCTCTGTGGGAGTGGGGTGCGGTCCGCCGCGGGGAGAGGGCGCGCAGACGGGTTCGCAAGGCGTTTTACGGACGATTTTCCTTGACGGCGAGACAACTCCACGCCCCTGATGGAAAAACCCAAGCTCCACGTCGTCTCCCCTGCTGACATGACCGCCCGGCTGATCGCCGACCTGCTCGACCGCCACGCGGCCGCCCTGATGCTGTTCGCCCGCCAGCGGTGCGACGCGGCTGAGGACGTGGTACAAGAAGCGTTCTGCAAGCTGGCGACCCTGCCCGCCCCGCCGGACGACCCGGCGGCGTGGCTGTTCCGGGTGGTGCGGAACGCGGCGCTCGACGCAGGCAAGGCGGAGCGGCGGCGGAAGCGGCGGGAAGCGGCCGTGGCCCGCCCCGCCCGCTGGTTCCACGAATCGACCATCGACGG
>CANJKY010000545.1 GCA_947474875.1 Gemmataceae bacterium | reverse complement strand
TCTTGAAAGCGGCCGCGTCTTTCGCCGTCAGGTCGGCCTTCGCCACGCTCAGGATCAGCTTCGCCGGGCCGACCGCCTTCGCTGTGTCGCCGGTCGAGCCGGTGCCCAATTCCACCCGCACGCTGGTGGCCTTCTCCAGCGCCTGCTTGGCGTCCTCCAGGTGGCCGAGGGCGAGATACGCGGCGGCCAGCGACTTGTACGTCGCCCGGATGCTGCCGGTCATCTCCTCCAGGGCGGCGGTCACGTCCTTGTACGGGGTGTTCGCCGGGGCACTCAGGCGGGCTGTGTCCTTGAACCGCACCAGCCCTTTCAGGTACTCCTCCACCGCCTGGGCGTGTTTGCCCTGCTTCAGGTGCAGGTCGCCGAGGGTGAGCGCCTGCACCTCGTCCGGGGTGAGGCCGAGTTTGGCCGGCGAGGCGGCCGCGGGCTTCGGCCCCGGCAGGTCGTCGAACGTGACCACCACGGTGATCGCCTCCTTCTCCCCCAGGTGCCGCACGTTCCGGGCGTTGGCGTACAGTTGGGCGGTCAGTTGCTCGGCCAGTTCGCCGGGGTCGCACAGCACCCCGCGAATCTTGGACGGGCCTTTCGGCTCCGGCTCCTTTGGCTGGTCCCCGCGGAGTTGTCGCTTCGCCTGCTCCCACTCCGACACCGGCTGCACGCCCGGCTTCACCTCGCCGACGGTGTGGCACGACGTGCATTGCGACCCGACCACCGTGACGGTGTGGCTGATGAGATTCGCCGTCCCGCTCTGGTGGCACTTGCTGCACCCGGCGGTCACCCCCACCCGCTGGGTGTGCGGGTCGTAGGTCAGGTCCACCCCGGCCGGGATGCGGAGGGTGTACACCACCCCGGCGCCCTTCAGGTACACGCCGTCGAACGGGCCGACCGGCGACGACACCACCGCGCGGGCTTTCGCGTCGCCGACAAACATGCCCTGTTCGAGGTTGCCGAACCCCTGCCCGCCGGGTGCGAGTGACAGTTCGGCGCGAACGCTCGCCCGGTCCGGCAGGCTGCACGCTTTGTTCAGCAGCCGCCGCAGGATCTCCACGTCCTCCGCCCGCTCGTCGGCGTGCCGGGCGGCGACGCGGAGGCCGTCCAACTTGGCGCCCACCTCCTCGACGACGTCTTTCGTCTGGGCGGCGCACGGCAGGGCGCACACGGCGGCGAGGGCCGCGGTCAGCAGGAATCGGTTCACGGGTTCAGCCCTTTGGGTTTGCTGTTGAACACCACGTTGTACAACGCGGTGTTGGTCTTCTCGCTCTCCTGGAACTGGCGGGCGGTGACCGCCTCGAACTCCCCCAGCCGGGCGGCCAGGGCGGTCAGCCGCTTCTGCTGGTCCTTGTCCCGCTGGCTGACGTCGGCCGCGACGGTGAGCAGCAGTTCCTGGAGTTCGGTGTGCTTGACGTTCGCCGCCCGCAGCGCGGCCAGTTGCTTCGCCTGCTCGTCGATCAACTCACGGACGCGGGGGTCCGGCGGCGGGGGAACCGGCTCCGGCGGGGTGCCCCAGCGGATTGCGAACTCATGCCCGTTCGCCCGCACCTCCAGCTTCGGCAGCAGGGCGAACACCAGCACGCTGGCGGCCAGCGCCGCGACACCCACCGCGATCCGCCGCCACCGCCGGGCGGTGCGGATCTGCCGGTCCAGGGCGTCGCGGTACAGCCGGGCCAGATCGACCGGCGGCGGCTCCGGCGGGGGCACCGCGTCGAGCAGTTTGCGGAGTTCGGGGAAGTCGGGGTTCATCAGGAGTGACCTTGTTCGTGTAACCCTTCTTCGCCCCGGAGGGGCGGCGGCCCGTAGCCAGGGGTGGAGCGAGCGTCAGCGAGCGCAACCCCTGGACCCCGAGCAAAACAACCAAGCCCCGGAGGGGCGCGTGAATCAGTCGTCCCTCCGGGACTCTGTTTCGTGTTCCGCATACCAGGGGTTCCGTCGCTCCGCTCCGTCACCCCTGGCTACCGGCACCCGCCGCTCCGCGGCTCAGAATCGAATCACCTGCGCTCGCCGTTGGCTCGCGGCTACCCCTGGAATTTCGGCACCAGCACCTCTTCCAGCCTCTTCATCGCCACCGCGAACCGCGACTTGAGCGTCGTCGCCGGCACGCCGAGCAGTCGGCCCATCGCCTCGAAGTTCAGGTCTTCGTAGTGCCGCAGGACCACCACTTCTCGCAACGGCTCCGGCAGCCCGGCCAGCGCCGCCGCCACCACCTCGGCCTGCTCCCGCCGGTCGAACGCCACCCCGGTGTCAGCGGGCGGGTCGTGGGCGGCGGCCAGCGGCACCGTCGGTTTGCGGGCCTGTCGGCGGGCGGCGTCGCGGGCCAGGTTCAGGGCGATCTGGTACAGCCACGTCTTGAACGTCCCGCCGTCCCGGTACCTCGCCCCGTTCAGGTACACCCGCAGGAACGCCTCCTGCGTCAGGTCGGCGGCCAGCTCCGCGTCCCCGGTCAGGCGGACGAGGAACCGGCCGACCGGCTTCTCCCACGCGCGGACGATCTCCTCGAACGCGCCGCGGTCGCCGGAGGCCCACCGCCGCATCCGCTCGCCGTCCGGGGGTGGGGCGGAGTCGGGCATCGTCACCTGTTGGAACGCCGCGGGGCGGAGAACCGACGAATCGAATTCGGCACCGGATTTCCTACCATTTCCCCCACAATCGCCACCGAAGGATTCCCAATGACCCCGCTGCAATCGATCGTCGCGTCCGGCACCAAGCTGTGGCTGGACTCGGTGGACCCGGACGAGATCGCCCGCAACCGCGCGCTCGGGGCGACCGGCGCCACCTCCAACCCGATCATCATTTCGGACCTGCTGAACACCGGCCGGTTCGACGCCGACATCCAGCAACTGGCCGCCGCCGGGCACGACGACGAAGCCATCGCCTGGGCGATGACCGACAAGCTGGTGTCCGCGGCGCAAAAGGTGTTCGAGCCGGTCCACGCGGAGACGAAGGGCGACGACGGGTGGGTGAGCTTCGAACTCGACCCGCTGCTCGAAGACCCGGAGCGGAAGCTGAGCGCGGCCGAAAAGGCGAAGCGGTACGTCGAACTCGGCAAGAAGTGGGCGGCCGGTCACGCCAACCGGATGATCAAGGTGCCCGCCACCGACGGCGGGTTGCTGGCGCTGGAAGACCTGGTGGCCGCCGGGGTGTGCGTGAACGTCACCCTGATCTTCAGCGAGCGGCAGTACAACGCGGCGCGGGACGCCTGCTGGCGGGGCATCCAGAAGCTGAGCGACCGGAGCAAGGTGAAAACGGTGTACAGCATCTTCGTGTCCCGGTTGGACGTGTACACGGAGAAGGCGGTGCCGGACCTGAGCCCGGCGGCGCAGGGGCAGGTGGGCATCGTGAACGCCAAGCGGATCTGGAAGCTGAACCGCGACTTCTGGGCGGGCAAGGGGCTGCCGCTGAAGCAGGAGATGATCTTCGCCAGCACCGGCACCAAGAAGAAGGACGACCCGGCGTGGAAGTACGTGGAGGCGTTCGCCGGCAGCGACATCGAGACCAACCCGCCGGCCACGAACAAGGCGGTGCAGGACAGCGGGCGGACGTTCACCGCCCACGTGAGCGAACTGCCGCCGAAAGCGGTGCTGGACGAGATCGACGCCAAGGTGGACATGCACAAGCTGGAGACGGTGCTGATGGCCGAAGGGATCGCCAAGTTCGCCGACCCGCACAAGGCGCTCATCAAGCTGATCGCCGGCAAGCGGAAGTAACGATTGGACCGCGGGCCTCTGGCCCGCAGCGGCCGGGACGGCCGCGGTCCAAGATCTCGCCGGCAAGCGGAAGTGACAACCCGTACAACCGCTCAAGTCCGCCCGGCCCGCCGGCCGATGATGCCGACGTGTCCCGGTGCGTCGTACTGCTCCCGCTGATCGCCGTGGCGGTGGGCGGGTGTGCCCACCCGCTCGGCCGCCCG
>CANJKY010000544.1 GCA_947474875.1 Gemmataceae bacterium | reverse complement strand
TGGCCCCGACGCCTGGCAGCACCTGCTTCGTGTACAGGCTGGCCAGGTTGTCGTACCGCCCGCCGCTGCACACGCTGCCGATCTCGGGCAGGTCGGTCAGGAAGGTCTCGTAGATGGTGCCGGTGTAGTAGTCCAGCCCGCGGGCGATGCTCAGATCCACCACCACGCGGCCGTCCGGCACCCCGGCCGTGCGACAAGCCGCCAGCAGTTCCCGCAGCCGGGTCAGCCCGGCCATCGCCTTCTCGTTCGGCGTGCCGCCGAACGCCCCCTCCGCGGCGGACAGGATCACGTCATTCGAACCGTTCGCCTCGGCCAGCACCAGCACACGGGCTGCCTGCTCTGCCGTCACCCCGGCCTCGCGGGTCATCTCCTCGATCACCTTCTCCCGGCCGATCTTGCCGAGCTTGTCCAGCGTCCGCAGCACCGGCACCGCCTTATCTTGCACGCCAATGCTTTCCAACAGCCCATTCAGCAGCAGCCGGTTGTTCACCCGCACCTGGAACCGCTCGAACCCCAGTGCGGTGAACAGGTCGTTGATGACCAGTGCCACCTCGATGTCACTGGCGTTCGCAGTGGTGCCGATGGTGTCGAAGTCGCACTGCCAGAACTCGCGGTACCGCCCCTGCCCCGGCCGCTCGCCCCGCCACACCGGCCCCATCGCGTACCGCTTGAACGGCGTGCCGAGCTGCGGCACGTTCACTGCCGAGAACCGGGCGAACGGCACGGTCAGGTCGAACCGCAGGGCCACGTCCCGATCGCCGTGGTCCTTGAACCGGTAGACGAGCCGGTCGTTCTCCCCCCCGCCCTTGCCCAGCAGCACCTCGGCGAACTCCAGCGCCGGCGTGTCGATCGGCGCATACCCGTAGCCACGGTACACCTCGCGAGCGGTTTGCAGCACCCGCTCCTTCGGCAGCATGGCGGCGGGGGCGTAGTCGCGGAACCCCTGGAGCAGCCGGGGTTCGATGAGTTGAGACACTGTCTTCTCCAAGCCGACGGATGGCCATCCGTCGGCGTTCAAGGTCATCACTTCCGGTACCGCTCGCTCACCCGCTGCATGAACCGCTTCTCCTCACTCGTCAGCGGCTCCTTGCGGGCGATCTTGTCCAGCAGTTCGTCCATCCGGGCGTCGTCCTTCGTCCGCTGCTCGTGCTCCTGTTTCAGCCGCCGGGCCGCCCGCGCCTGTAGCCACCGCTTGAAGAACCCGGCTTTCCGCGGCCGCTTCGCCGGCGGGTCGTCACCCTCCAGAGTGCTGTACCCGCCGCTGAAGTCGTACCCGAACTCGCCGCCCTCGTTGTTCAGCGCGAACAGCCGCCGCCACGACTCGAACAGGCAGAACAGGGACAGCCCGACCACCATGGACTCGTTAAACGCGAACCCGGCAATCAACAGTATCACGCCGGTCCCATACCCGCACAGGCAGGCCACCCGCAGCCCGGTGCGGTAGTCGGTCCGCCACCACACCAACCCTTGCAGCGTTTGAGCCGCGTCCATCGGGTAGGCCGGCACCAGCATGTTGAACAGCAGCAACACCCAATTCAGCCAGAAGATGCGGTTGACCCACACCAGCCAGAGGGGGGCGACCGCCCGTTCCAGTTCGGGGTGAGCCTCGGCCAGCGCCTTCATGTCTTCCGGCTTGCCGTACCGCTTATCGCCTTCGGTGCCTGCCGTCGGCACACTCGACCCCTGCTCGTACAGCCGAAGCCCGTACTCGCTCGTGTACACCCGGCCGTCCTTGTAGTTTTTCATCGGAGAGATGTACGGGCCGTCAAACGGGTTCGCGGTCGGGAAGAATCCGCTGCCGGCCAGCACCGCGGCGGCCAGCACCGCGATGATCAGGTTCACCGCCGGGCCGCTAAGCACCATGACGGTATGCGCCCGCCACTCCCTCGGCACGTCCACAAGCGCCAGCCCGCCGAGCGGCCACATCAGGATTTCGTCCCCCTCCCCGCCCACCGCCCGCCCGCCGAAGATGTGCCCGAACTCGTGGAACAGGATGGACAGGAAAAGGACCGGCACGGTGAACAGGAACACGTCGCCCAGCGACACATAACTGTCCTTCATGTACGCGGCACGAAGAACCAGGCTGACGGTGATGACGATGTACAGGACGTGGACTTTGACCTGGACGCCGAACGCCCGGAACAGCGGCAGTGACCACGTCATCGGGTTGTTCATCGCCGCCCGCCCCCGCATCGGCCTGCCGGTGAATCCGTGCCACCCGCTATCTTATTGTCGGGCGCCACCCGCCGCAATTCACCGAGGGAACCCATGCCCCGCGACATTGTCCACGTCGGCCGCAAGATCCGCGTGGCCGTGGACACCACCACCGCCCCGGACGGCACCGTCATCCGCCGGGATATGATCTTCCACCCCGGCGCCGTGGTCATCCTGCCGGTGCTGGACGCGGACCGCGTCGTGTTGCTCCGCAATCACCGGTTCGTGATCGGCGAAACCCTGTGGGAGTGCCCGGCCGGGACGGTCGAGCCGAATGAACCGCTGCTCGATTGTGCGAAGCGGGAGTTGATCGAAGAGACGGGGTACACGGCCGAGCGGTGGACGAACCTGGGCTACCTGTACGCGTCTCCGGGCGTGCTGGACGAGAAACTGCACCTGTTCGTGGCGGAGGGGCTGACGCCGGGGGCCATGCGACCAGAGGCGGATGAGCAACTACACCCGGAAATCGTGCGGCTGGACGAGGCGGTGCGGATGTGTCTGAGCGGGGAGATCAAGGACGCGAAGACGATCACCAGCTTGCTTCTCTTGGAACGAAAGCAGACACGCGGATGACGCGGATTTATTTCCCCACCCCGACCTCCTTCCCGTTCTCGACGAACACCACCTTCGTCACGCTGCCCTTCGGGAACGACACCACCAGCGGGCTGGCGAACGTGGCGGTGCCGGGGGTGCCGGCTTCGGTCGAATACTTCACCGTGGCCGTGTCGCCGTCAACCTTCACGCTCACCTCGGTGTACGTCACCACCGCCTTGCCGCGGCGGATGACCGCCGCCACCGCGTTCTTGTCGAACGTCCCTGCGTTCATCGGGTTCGGCTTGCGGACCCCCACCGGCGGGACGGTGCCGAACACCTTGTCGAAGGCAGCGGCGGAAGTGAACAGCAGGAACGAGGCGTCGCCGCTCAGCCCGGACGAGTTCTTCTCGAACTGCCCGGTGTGGACGATGAACGCCGGCGGGTCGGCAGCCAACACGAGGGCGAGCAGCGGAAGGGTGAACATGAAGTCGGCTCAGTACGGCAGGGTGTTCGGCGCCTGGAACGCCTCCGGCGGTTCGCCCTTGGCCACCACCACCACCCCGGCGGCGGTGACGGTGAACCCGCGGCGGCGGTCGAACTCCGGGTCAAACCCGATGACCGTGTACGGCGGCAGCTTGACGTGCTTGTCGATGATCGCCCGGCGGACGCGGCAGTACCGCCCCACGTCCACCCCATGGAACAGGATGGAGTCCTCGACCACCGCGTAGCTGTTCACCCGCACGTCGTTCGACAGGATGCTGCGGCGGACCTGCCCACCGGACACGATGCACCCGGCGGACACCACACTGTCGGTCGCCTCCCCGCGGCGGGCGTGGCCGACCGGCCCCTCGGCGGCGTGGACGAACTTGGGCGGCGGGGACTGGGTTTGCAGGGTGCGGATCGGCCAGCTCTTGTCGTACAGGTTGAGCACCGGCTCGGCGGCCACCAGGTCCATGTTCGCCTGGTAGTAGGCGTCCAGGGTGCCCACGTCCCGCCAGTAGTCGGCCTTGCCGTTGCGGTCGCGGAAGCGGAACGCCCGCACCTCGTGCCCGGCCTTCACCATCGCCGGGATGATGTCCTTGCCGAAGTCGTGCCCGCTGGCCGGGTTGCCGGCGTCGGCCATCAACTGCTCGAACAGGGTGGCGGTGTCGAACACG
>CANJKY010000543.1 GCA_947474875.1 Gemmataceae bacterium | reverse complement strand
GGGGGGGGGGCGGGCCCCCCCCCCCGGGGGGCGCCCCCCCCGGCGGTTCCAGGACGGCCACCTGGTGTCATGCCCACCCTACGCCAGCCCGACGAACTCGCGGGCGCGGGCGGTCATGGCGGTGGCGACGGCGGCACGCAGGCGGTGCTGCGGCAGGTCGATGCCGTGCTCGTCCGCCACCGCCAGCGGGTGAAACGGCTTCGTGCACACCCCACGCAACACCCCGCGGTACACCTTCTCCTTCACCCCGATTGTTTCGCTGAACCCGATCGCCCGGTCGTACACGTCGCGGCCCCAGGTGGTCGGTTGTAGCCGAGCGTAAGGCGATCCCGCGGGCCCGTGGTACAAGCCCGGGCGTATCTCCGGCCGGTGGTACGCCAGCGGCTCGTCGGTCGCGACCGCATGCCAGAACCGCTCGTACCCGTGCCCGTTGGTGAATTCCGCCCGGCGGGCGAACCCGCGGACGAACTCGAAACTCAGGTCGGTGGTGCGGGTGCGGCCGGCCTCTTTCCAGTAGTAGAGGACGCGGAGGAACCGGCCCTGGCGGGCGGGCTGGGGCTTCACCCGCTTCGGGGCTGCCGCGATCACGGTTGGCAGCAGCCGCTGCCAGTTCTTGTCGATCCACTTCGTCTCGGCGGACGTGATCTTCAGCTTGACCTTCGACAGGCAGCCCAGGCGGATGAACTCGGCGCGGGCGGCGTCGGCGTCCGACGTGCCGTTCTCCTCCAGCCAGTCGGCGAACACCAACCGCGGCAGGTCGTCGTCCGGGGCGGCGAGGATTGCTTTCAGCAGGGCGATCCGTTCGCTCACGGCCCGGCCCCCAGCATCTGGAATCCGTCGCGGAGGAACCACACGCCCATCACCAGCAGCAGCAGGGCACTCGCCACCGGCAGGTAGCGGAACCACCGCGACTCGCCGAACTTCGCCCCGCCCGCCCGGTGCGCGTACAGCACGGCCAACCCCAGCCCGACCAGCACCACCGCCAGCCCGAGGCTGAACGCGAACAGCAGGGGAATCGCCAGCCCGATCCGCCCCTGGGCCATCGCCACCAGGAGCATCATTACCGCGTCCCAGCACGGGATGATCCCCCCGCCCAGCCCGAGCAGGATCACCCGCACCCAGCCGAAGTTCGTCTTCGGCGGCACCGCCGGGGCGTGGTGGTGATGGTGATGCCCGTCGCCGTGGTGGTGATGGTGGTCGTCGCCGAACAGGTGGACGTGGTCCGCCCGGCCCCGCAGCCGCTGCATGAACAGCCACAGCCCGACCAGGAAGATGAGCAGCCCGCCGAGCATCATCAGCCACGCCTGGGCCGACGCCGGGGCGGTGTTGCCGTAGAAGAAGAACAGCCCGAACGCCAGCGCGATGACCGACCCGGTGTGGGCGGCGGTGGCGGTCAGACCGAGGGCGACGGCGTGCCCGACCGTGCCCCGCTCGCCCACCAGGTACGCCGCCACCATCGTTTTGCCGTGCCCCGGCGTGAAGGCGTGGGCCATGCCGAACAGGGCCGACAGCACCAGCAGCAGGCCGACGCCCAGGTTCGAGTCGAGCAGCGCTTTGAAGCCGCGCTCGTGCAGTTGCTCGCCCAGCCCGCGGTCGTCCGCCTGCACGGTGACGGTCGGCGACTGCTCCGCGGCGGGGGCGGGAGCGGGGGCCGGGCCGCGGAGGGCGAACGCGGCCGAGCACTGCCGCCGCCGCGGCTCGTCGCCCGGCTTCAGCTTGTTCCACGGCACCCCGCGGAGGTCGTCCGGCTGGTCCCAGTCGGTGTCGAGCAGCGACCCCTTCTCCCGCTCGTCGATGGTCAGTACCACCACCCCGTCCACGTCGTCGGTCGGGGTGAGACCGTCCCGCCCGACGTACTGCGTGTCGTCCTGGAAGCGGAACTTGTGCGGCACGCCGGCGGCCGGCGACCAGTCGGCGTGGAAGCGGAACTCGAACCGCTTGTCGTGGTCCGCGTCGTCCACCTTCACCTTTTCGAGGCGGAAGGTGATGTCCTTGTCGTCCAGCGTGGCGAACAGGGACTTGGCGATGCGTCCGCCTTTCGCCTCGGCGTACCACTTGTAGTAGGCGTCGCGGATGGCCGGCAGGTTCTGGAGCTTGTCCTCCTTCAGAATCCGCAGCCCGTCGAACCGCATCGTCTCCTCGGCCAGCACGAGCTGGTACCGCACGTTCACCCCGCCCGGTTCAAGCCGCACCTCGACGGTGCGGTCGTACCGGCTCTTGGGCAGGGTGTGGGCCGCCGCCGGGGTGGCGAGGAGCGGAAGGAGGAGCAGCGGCAGGGAGTGGCGGAGCATACCGGGCATTTTAGGCGGCGGCGGGGCCGGATTGGGTGAATCGCGGGCGTCAGCCCGTCGGGTGTGATCCCACCCAGGCGGCTGACGCCGCCGGTTCACCTCTGGCGGCGAATTCTGATACATCCGCCGCCGCTGGTCGTCTAACATGAACCGGGATCATTACTCTCCCCGCTGCCGGAGGCGCCGCGTGACCCCGCCGGACCGTTCCCCGTACCGCCGCCTGTGGCCGGCCGCCGCGATCGCCGTGTGCGGCGCGGTTGCCGCCGCGGTGGTCGTCCCCCTGATCCTCACCGCCCCCAAGCCGGAACTGCTCGCCCAGGGCGGGAAGCGGGAGAAGGCACCGGAGTTCCCGGACAAGCTGGACTGGCTGAACACGTCCGGCCCGGTCAAGCTGGCCGACCTGAAGGGGAAGGTTGTCATCCTCGACTTCTGGACGCTGTGCTGCATCAACTGCATCCACATTCTGCCGGACCTGGCGGCGCTGGAGAAGAAGTACCCGAACGAGTTGGTGGTGATCGGAGTCCACTCGGCCAAGTTCGAGAACGAGAAGGACACCAAGAGCATCCGCAAGGCGGTGCTGCGGTACGAGATCGCCCACCCGGTGGTGAACGACGCCGAGCACGGCATCTGGAACGCGTACAACACGCAGTCGTGGCCGTCGTTCGCGGTCATCGACGCCGAGGGCAACTTCGCCGGGTACACGTCCGGCGAGGGCAAGCTGGAGGTGCTGGACAAGGCGGTGGCCGCGCTCATCGCCGAGGCGAAGGAGAAGAAGGTTCTGAACGACAAGCCGATCCGGTTCGACCTGGTGCGGTTCCGGGAGACGGCCGACACCCCGCTGTTCTTCCCCGGCAAGGTGCTGGCGGACGAGGCGGGCAAGCGGCTGGTGATCGCCGACAGCACGCACCACCGCGTCGTGGTGACGGACCTGGACGGCAAGCAGCAGGCGGTGATCGGCACCGGCTCGCCGGGGTACAAGAACGGCAAGTTCGCCGACGCCCAGTTCGACGACCCACAAGGGCTGGCTATCGACGGGGATACGCTGTACATCGCCGACCGCAAGAACCACTCGATCCGGGCGGCGGACCTGAAGGCGGGCACGGTGAAGACCATTGCCGGCACCGGCAAGCAGGAGGTGCGGCCCCAGGCGCGGATGAACGAGAACCCGGTGGCGGCGGCAACTAGCCCGCTGAACAGCCCGTGGGATCTGCTGCTGCACGGCGGGCAGTTGTTCATCGCCATGGCCGGGCACCACCAGATCTGGGTGCTCGACCTGAAGGCGGGCATGATGCGGCCGTTCGCCGGGGACGGGTCCGAGCACATCACCGACGGCCCCCTGTACTCCGCCGCCCTGGCCCAGCCGTCCGGCCTGGCCACCGACGGCAAGAGCCTGTTCGTGGCCGACAGCGAGGGCAGCGCCGTGCGGAAGATGGCGCTATCCGGCGAGGGCCGCGTCACCACCCTGGTGGGCACGCCGAACGTGCGGTCCGCCCTGTTCAACTTCGGCGACGAGGACGGGGTGGGGGAGAAGGCCAAGCTGCAGCACGCCCTCGGGGTGGCCGTGTACGGCGGGAACGTGCTCATCGCCGACACGTACAACAGCAAGCTGAAGGTGCT
>CANJKY010000542.1 GCA_947474875.1 Gemmataceae bacterium | reverse complement strand
GCCGGGTTGGGTCGCGGCTAACCGACATCCTCCGCGACCTCGGACGGCGCCGCTTCACCAACATCCTGGTCGAGGGCGGGGCCGGCGTCCTCGGCTCGTTTCTGGACGCCGGCGCCATCGACGAGGCCCACGTCTATCTCGCGCCGAAGCTGGTCGGCGGGACGGCGGCTCCGTCGCCGGTGGGCGGCGCCGGCGTCGAGCGGATCGCGGAGGCGCTCCAGTTCGGGCGGACGGAGGTGGAGGTGGTCGGCGGGGACGTGTGGGTGAAATGTGTTCGCGGCGAGTGAAACGAGCCGGACGGCTCGTTTCACTCGCCGCGAAGAACGGCACGGTCGGTCACGCCTTCTCGCCGATCAGATCCCACCCCTTGCGGTACGCGCCCTTGATGTACTTCATCGCCTCGTCGTTCCCGGTCGCCTTGAAGTTCACCCCGTCCCAGTTGAACGGCTTGCCGGTGCGGATGGCGACGTTGCCCAGCAGGAACGCCTCGGTCAGCGCGGAGGCGTAGTCGAAGTTGGACAGGGCGAGGGTCGGCTTGCCCGCCTTGATCGCCTCCACCCACTCGTTCTTCTGCCCCTGGTCGCCCTTGTTGTTCACCGCCATCGTCTCCGGCTTGGTGTCGTTCCCGGTCTTCGGCCCGGTCTCGAAGAACACGTTCGCCCCGTAGTCGTCCGGCGAGTACGCGATCCCCTTCTCGCCCACCAGGATGCTGCCGCTGTCCACCAGCTTGTTCGCCCCGGCCACCTTCAGCGCCTTCGCCACCAGCTCGTCCGGCGGCAGCACCTTCTTGTTGTCCCGCTTGCCCTCGTACCAGTGCAGGGTGCAGGCGGCCAGGTCGCCCCGCTTGGCGAACTCCATGGTCACGTGCGCCCAGCTCGGGCACGTCTCCGGGTTCACGTCCCCGGCCTCGGCCGACACCTTCGTCGGGTTCGCCAGCTTCAGCCCCATGAACGCCATGTTCGCCGTGTGGCAGGCCATGTCGCCGATGGCCCCGGTGCCGAAGTCCCACCACCCCCGCCAGGCGAAGTCGTGGTACGTGCGGCCGCCCACGTACGGCCGCTCCGGCGCCTTGCCCAGGAACTCGTCCCAGTGCAGGGTGGCGGGCACCGGGTCGGTCTTGTCCGGCCGCTTCATGACCTTCGGCGCCTGCGGCCAGATCGGCCGGTTGGTCCACACGTGGACCTCCTTCACCGCCCCCAGTTCGCCCTTCTGCACCAGCTCGGCCGCCCGCCGCAGCCCGTTCGCCGCCGTCCCCTGGTTGCCCATCTGGGTACACACCTTGTACTTCCGCGCTGCCTCCGCCATCATCCGCGCCTCGAACACCGTCTGCGTCAGCGGCTTCTGCACGTACACGTGCTTGCCCGCCCGCATGCACGGGATGGCGGCGGTGGCGTGGTGGTGGTCCGGGGTGCTGACCGTCACCGCGTCCACGTTCTTGAACACCGCGTCGTCGAACAGCTTGCGGTAGTCGGTGAACGTCTTCGCCTTGCCCCACTTCTTCGCCTTCGCCCCCAGGAACTTGTCCGTCTCGTCGATGTCCACCAGGGCGACCACCTCCATCAGGTTGCCGGCCTGATCGATGTCGGACGACCCTTTGCCGCCGACGCCGATGCCGGCCACCCGCAGGCGGGCGTTCGACCCCTGGGCGCGGAGGACGGAGAAGGACGGGCCGGTGAACAGGTAGCCGAGGCCGCTGGCGGCCCCGAGCTTCAGGGCGGAGCGGCGGGTCAACCGGGTAGTCATGGGAGGGACTCGTCGAACGTGGGAAACGGGTGGGTCGCGGCCGGCGTGACCGCGTGCGGATGAGTGTAGGCGAACGGGCGGGCGGGTGCAACGAGTGGGTTTGAAGACCTCACCCCCCGGCCCCCTCTCCGAGCCGGAGAGGGGGTGTTCAACGGCCGATTGTTTCGTTGGACAGCCGATCGCAGCCGGATGGCTGAATCGAACATCAACTGGGCATCCCGCTTGAACACCCCCTCTCCACTTTGGAGAAGGGGCCGGGGGGTGAGGTCTCTTCCTTCACGCACCCTTCACCCCCGGCCGTGGCCGGATCGCTATCAATACCTCCCCCGCCGTCCGGAGCACGTTTCATGGGCCGCACCGTCGCCCCCGCGTTCGCCACCGTCGCCGTCCTCGTCGGCCTGATGCTCGCCGTCGCCGTGGTGAACCGCCCGCCGCACACCCCGACCGCCTCCGCCGCGTCCGCCGGCAAGCCGGTGAAGCTGGTGGTGCTGGTGGTGTTCGACCAGATGCGGGGCGACTACCTGGACAAGTGGCGGGACCAGTTCGGCGACGGCGGGTTCAAGCGGCTACAGGACGACGGCGCGTGGTTCACCGACAGCCACTACCCGTACGCCATCACCACCACCGGCCCCGGTCACGCCAGCATGATGACCGGCGCCCCGCCGGCCCGCACCGGCGTCGTGAACAACGAGTGGTACGACCGCGGGGCGGCGGCCGAGGCGTACTGCGCCGGCACCCCGAAGTACGCCATCGTGCCCACTCCGGACACTAAGCCGAAGTACGCCGGCACCCCGGACCGGCAGCTCAGCCCGACCGTCGGCGACGTGCTGAAGGACGTCACCGGCGGGCGGGGGAAGGTGGTCGGCGTGTCGCTCAAGGACCGGTCGGCCGTCTTCCCGAGCGGGCACAAGCCGGACGGGGCGTACTGGTTCGACAAGAAGTTCGTCACCAGCACGTACTACCGCGACGGGCTGCCGAAGTGGGTGGACGAGTTCAACAGGTCCGGCAAGGCCGAGTCGTACTTCGGCAAGAAGTGGGAGCGGGCGAAGCCGGCGGCGGTGTACGACAAGCTGGTCGGGCCGGACGACAGCGAGGGCGAGGGGAAGGGGACCGGCCAGGGGCGGACGTTCCCCCACCCGATCACCGGCGGGGAGCAGAAGCTCGGGTCGAAGTACTACACCGCCCTGGCCAACTCGCCGTTCGGCAACGACCTGCTGCTGGCGTTCGCCAAGGCGGCCATCGCCGCCGAGCAGCTGGGCCAGGACGACGTGCCCGACCTGCTCACCGTCAGCTTCTCGTCGAACGACCTGATCGGGCACACGTGGGGGCCGGACTCGCACGAGGTGCTGGACGTGACCATCCGGAGTGACGCGATCGTGGCCGACCTGCTGCGGCACCTGGACGCGACGGTCGGGGCCGGGCGGTACGCGGTCATCCTCACCGCCGACCACGGCATCGTCCCCATCCCGGAGGTGGCCGCCCGCCGGGGGAAGGACGCCAAGCGGGTGTCGGCGGTGTCGTTCGTGATCGGGGCGGAGAAGTTCCTGCGGGAGACGCACGCGGACGCCGAGCCGGTGGTCGAGCAGAAGCCGGCCGCGGACGCGAAAGAGGACGCCGAGCCGAAGATGCCCAAGACCACATGGATCGAGAAGGTGTCCCCGCCGTACGTGTACCTGAACCACCGGCTGATCCGGTCGAAGGGACTGGCCCCGGAGGCGGTGGCGGACGAGCTGGCCGGGTGGGTGCGGAAACAGGACGGGGTGCAGGCGGCGTACACGTATTCCGACCTGAAGGCCGGGAAGGTGGCCGAGGCGGACGAGATCGGGCGGAAGGTGCTGCTGTCGTTCCACCCGGACCGCAGCGGGGACGTGTTCGTGGTGCTCAAGCCGTACCGCCTGATCGGGGCGGTGACGATCGGCGACAAGTTCGCCACCGGCACCACCCACGGCAGCCCGTACGAGTACGACACCAACGCCCCGCTGCTGGTGTACGGCCCCGGCGTGCCGGGCGGGAAGCGGGCGGAGAAGGTGACCCCGCTGCACGCCGCCCCCGTCGCCGCCAGCTTCCTCGGCATCCCCCCGCCGGCGGACGCCCTGTACGGGGTGCCGAAGACGCTGGGACGGTGAAACGACTGCGAGCCACCGGCTCTCCGAGAGCGGCCGGGG
>CANJKY010000541.1 GCA_947474875.1 Gemmataceae bacterium | reverse complement strand
GTCGCCGCGAGCCTGCGAGCGGAGCCGGCCACCCCCCTCGCAAGCTCGCGGCGACGACGGAGAGACGCCCCCTTGACACCACCACGGCCGACGGTATGGTCCCGCCCTCGAATCAGATTCGGCGCGTTCGGATGCCGCGGGTTGGGGAACCTGCGGCGGCCCGGGGGGGAGAGCGATGTTCCACGTCCGCAGGCGGTGGGTGGTGGGCGGGCTGGTGGCCGGCCTCACCGGGGCGGCCCTGGCGACCGGCTGCACCCCCCGCCAGACCGACTCCGCCGGCCCCCGCGCCCAGGCCGAGTACGACCCGGAGAAGGACGCCGCCGCCACCGTCGGCGGCAAGACGGTGATGGGCAACACCGAACCCATCCCGGTGTCCGGCGTCGGGCTGGTGTACCAGCTCAAGGGCACCGGCAGCAGCCCGCCGGCGGACGGCTGGCGGGAGACGCTGGAGAAGGCGCTGAAGAAGCGGAAGCTGAACCCGAAGGAGGTGCTGGACGACCCGGCCCGGTCCACCTCGCTGGTGCTGGTGTCCGGGGTGATCCCGCCCGGCGCCCGCAACGGGGACAGGTTCGACGTGACCGTCACCCTGCCGGGCGGGAGCAAGACGACCAGCCTGCAGCACGGGGTGCTGGACCTGTGCGACCTGACCAACTACGAGATGAGCGGCAGCCTGAAGCAGTCGCTGGCCAACTCCGGGGTGCCGAACGGGAAGGTGCCGCAGGCGGCGGCGAACGAGCTGCTCATGGGCAACCGGGTGGCCGCCGCCGAGGGGCCGCTGGTGGCCGGGGTGCTGCTGCCGATGAAAGGCGACGGGGCGGCCGACGCCCCGGCGGGCGACATGCCGGCGGTGCGGGCGGCCAAGGTGTGGGGCGGGATGACCAACCTGATCGACCGCCCGTACCACTTCCTGCTGAACGGCGACGCCCCGCAGCCGCGGCTGGCGATGGTGGTGGCCGCCCGCATGAACGCGGTGTTCCACGGCACCACCGACCGGGCCGGGAAGGTGGCCGAGGCGCAGGTGCAGGGCCGGCGGCCGATGGTCACCGCGTTCGTCCCGCCCACCTACCGGCTGAACCACCACCGGTTCATCCTGGTCGCCCGGAACATCCCGCTCACCGCCCCCGGGCCGACCGACCCGTACCGCAAGAAGCTGGAGCGGGAACTGCTGCAACCCGAGACGGCGGTGCTGGCGGCCATCAAGCTGGAAGCCCTCGGGGCGGACAGCGAGGACGCCCTGCGGGTGGGGCTGGAGCACGCCGACTCGCCGTGGGTGCGGTTCGCCGCCGCCCAGAGCCTGTGCTACCTGGGCAAGGCCGACCCGAAGGCCGCCCGCACCCTGGGGGAGATCGCCGAGCGGCACCCGGCCCTCCGCACGCACGCCCTCACCGCCCTGGCGTCGCAGGACGACGCCCCGTGCCTGGACCAGCTGGTGGAGCTGATGAAGAAGGGCGGCTCGTCCCTGCGGTACGGGGCGTTCGCCGCCCTGCGGGGGGCGGACGAGAACCACGACGCCGTCCGCGGGCGGCGGATGGGCCACTCGTACTGGCTGCACACCGTGGCCGCCGACTCCACCCCGCTGGTTCACCTGACCAGCGAGCGGCGGAACGAGGTGGTGCTGTTCGGCAGCGTGTGGCCGGTGTCCGGCACGTTCGCCTTCCCGCTCGGCGGCGAGTTCACCGTCACCCGCAAGGACGGCGAGGAGGCGGTGACGGTCAGCCGGGTGGTGACCAAGGACGGCGAGCCGACGACCATCGAGGCGAAGTACCGGGCGGACCTGGCGGCCATCCTGAAGGGGCTGGCGGAGATGGGCGGCACCTACGCCGAGGCGGTCGAGTTCGTCCGCCGCGTCCACGCCGCCGACGGGTTCGCCTTCCCGGTGGCGGTGGACGCCGTCCCCCGCGGGTTCGACGTGCAGGAGCTGGCCCGGCTGGCCGGCCGCGACCCGCTGTGCGCCGAGGCGGACAAGCTGGCCGAGAAGTCGACCGGCACCGGCGAGGTGGTGCAGGCCGGCGGGTTCGACCTGCCGACCGCCGCCGACGAGGTGGCGCGGCCGCAGCCGGACCTGCCGGTGCCCACCAAGCCGGGGCTGAACCGCGCCCACGGCAGCGTGTTCGACCACCTGAAGTAGCCACCTTTTAGAGTGGTAGGCACACTCCGTGTGCCGTTCTTCACCGTAGGAACGGCACACGGAGTGTGCCTACCACTCTCAACCACCATGCTCCAGCGCCTGGAACTGATCGGGTTCAAGTCGTTCGCCGACAAGACGCGGTTCGACTTCGCCCCCGGCGTCACCGCCGTGGTCGGGCCGAACGGGTCCGGCAAGAGCAACGTCGTGGACGCGGTCAAGTGGGTGCTCGGCGAGCAGTCGGCCAAGTCCCTCCGCGGCGGGGAGATGGCCGACGTCATCTTCAACGGCAGCACCACCCGCAAGGCGCTCGGCCTGGCCGAGGTGTCGATGACGTTCGACAACCGCGGCCGCATCCTGGCGACGGAGGCGGACGAGGTGCGGATCACCCGCCGGGTGTACCGCGACGGCCAGGGCGAGTACCTGATCAACGGCCAGCTCGCCCGCCTGCGGGACGTGAAGGACCTGTTCCTGGGTAGCGGGGCCGGGCACGGGGCGTACAGCGTGATCGAGCAGGGGCGGGTGGACGCCCTGCTCACCGCCTCCCCGGCCGACCGCCGGGCGCTGTTCGAGGAGGCGGCCGGCATCAGCCGGTTCAAGGCGAAGAAGCTCGAAACCCTCCGCAAACTGGAGCGGGTGGACGCCGACCTGACCCGCGCCCGCGACATCCTGGGCGAGCTGGAAAAGCAGCTCCGCACCCTGCGGCTGCAGGCGGCGAAGGCCCAGCGGTACCAGGAGTACACCGCCCGGCTGAAGGAGCTGCGGGTGGGCCTCGGCCGGCGGGAGTACACCGACCTGGTCGCCACACTGGCCACCGAGGAGCGGACGCTCGGCGGGCTACAGGCGGACACGGCGGCGGTCGCCGGCCAGGAACAGGCCGCGGACGAACGGGCGAGGCAGTTGGGCGACGCGCTGACCGCGGTGGAGGGCGAACTCCGCCACCACCAGACCGCGCTCGCCGACGCCCGCCAGCAGATCGCCGCCCGTGAAGCCGAGGCCAAGTCCGAACGCGGCCGGGCCGACCAACTCGACGCCGAACTCTTGCGCCTGGGCCAGCAGCGGGCCGACCTGACCGCCCGCCTCGCCCGCCTGACGGCCGAACTCGCCGACGTGACCGCCGACGTGACCGCGGCCGAGCACGAGGTCGCCGCCGAGCAGGCCCGCGCCGAGACCGCCGCCACGTCGCTGGCCGAGGTCACCGCCCGCATCGCCGCCGTCACCAAACGCTCGCAGGCCGACCGCAACAAGCGGTTCGACCTGGCCCGCGACACCGCCCGCCTGCAAGCCGAATCCGAGACGCTGAAGCGGGAACTCGACCGCCTGCAACGCGACCTGAACGGCAAGCTGGTGGAGGCCGACCGCACCGGCCGGCGGCACGACGCGCTGGCGTCGGTCATCGACGACCTGTCCCGCACCGACGCGAACGTGCAGCAGAAGCTGGCCGGGGCGAAGCAGAACCTGGACGAACACGTTAGATACCGCGACGACCTGCGGGCGAAGGCCGACGGGCTACAGGCCGAGTTAGACCAACTCCGCGAAGCCCGCAGCACCCTCCGCGGGCGGGCGGACGTGCTGGAAGGGCTGGAGCGGAGCCTGGAAGGGATCGGCGCCGGGGTGCGGGAGGTGCTGCAACGGCTGGCCGACCCCGCACACCCGGCCCGCGGACTTGTGGCCGGTCTGGTGGCGGATTTGCTGACGGCGCCGGCGGACGTGGCCCCGCTCATCGACCTGGCGCTCGGCGATGCGGCGCAGCGGTTCGTGGTCACCGACCCGGCGAAGCTGGAGGCGGT
>CANJKY010000540.1 GCA_947474875.1 Gemmataceae bacterium | reverse complement strand
CGGACGTCCCGTCCGCTCTGAAATGCGGACGGGACGTCCGCGCTCCCAGGAATGACAGAAGTGCCGCGAGGCTTGCAGCGCCTACCCCGAACCGCCTGAAGCAGAGTAACCGAACGGTGATAGCACCCGCGCAAAAACGACCCCCGGCGTTAGATACCCGCCGGGGGTGTTGGTCTCTCGACCGGGGGCAGCCATCGCAAACGGCAGCCCGTTTGCGACCGTTAGGACAGCCGCCCAACCTGGCTACTATGACTACTCAAGTGATCACCTCCTTTTTTGCAGGCCACGCCTCGGGTGTCCCGGAACCAGTCGGAACGCCGTCGGCCTTCAGTCCGTCGCGGTACGGGAACCGCGACCCGCTGGTGAATAATACCCCCGCGGACCGCCCGAAATCAACTAAATCTGCCGCCGCGGCCGTCAGGATTTTCGTCCGTCGCCGGCATCAGTGGATCGGCATGCACACCTGTTCGAGCAGTTTCTCCGCCTTGTCCTGAATCACGTCCGCCAGGTTCGGTAGCGGGGCGCCGGCCGGCAGCGCCTCCCGCAGCGCCGACAGCCACCGCGGGAAGCTGTACAGCACCGCGAACCCGTCCAGGCTGGCCGGCTCCAGGCGGGCGTGCTTGCCCCGCTTCTCGGCGTCCGCCCACAGCGTCTTGCTCTTGCCGGTCAGGTTCAGGTCGTCCTCCGGCCGCAGCAGGATGAGGTGATCCACCACCGGCGGCTGGGCGTCCATCACCCCGAGCTTGATCTCCAGGTCTTTCGGCTTGCCGGCCCCGCGGGCCAGGAACAGCCCCACGCCCACCTTCCACGGCTGGCCGTCCTTGCACGCCCAGTGGGCCAGCGACACCACGCCGTAGGTCGGGTGCTCGCCGAACGGCCACTCGGGGACGACGTGCTGCAACCGCCACGGGCCGACCTTCACCCCGTGCTCGTGGCAGGTGGTGAGGAACGCGCCGAGTGCCGCTTGCAGTTCCCGGGTGGCGCCGGTGAGTGCGCCCTCGGGTTCGAGCTTCCGCCGCGCCGAGCGGAACTCCTGGTCCCACAGGTCGGTGATGGCCGCTGGGGTGAGGACGGCGGGCTTGGCCGGGGTGGTGAGGTCGAGTGGTGGCGGGGTCGTGACATCGGTCACTTCCGCCACCTCGGGAGCCATGGCCTGTTCACCGCCACCCCACGAGCTCACCACCTCACCACCCGTCGATTCGATCACATCCACGTTCTTGAACGTCACCTCCGCCTCCGGCTCGCCGCCGAGCAGCGCGGTCAGCCGGCTGGAGTTCGTCGGCTCGACGAACTCGTCGGCCGGGGTGGGCGGCAGCACCGGGAACTCGCCGAAGTCCGGCAGGCGATTGGTCACCCCGCTCCCTTGCGGTCGCGGCTCGTCGGGCCGGGGCGCCGCGTCCTCCGGGCCGTACACCATGTGGTCGAACAGGTGGCGGAACTGCTGGAGCATGTCCCGTAGGGTCGGCTCGGTGCGGGCGATGCGGTCGATCTGGTCGGCGGTGAACGGGTACAGGTCGCCGAGCGAGGCGTTGTCCGGCACCTCGTCCAGCACCGGCCGCAGCCGGGCCTCGGCCACCCGCCGCACCAGTTCCACCGGCGGGGCTTCCAGCCGCAGCGCCTTCACCGTGCCGAACTTGGGCACGTGGACGGGGTTGTTCAGCCGGTCCTGGATGTACCCGTCGAGACTCGGCACGAACCGGTTCCACAGGCCCCGCTCGGCGAACACCAGGAAGCAGAGCCCGTCGATCTGGTGCATCACCTGCACGATGCCGGCGAAGAACGCCTCGGCCACCCGGTGCGAGTCGTCGTTGCGGCGGGCGAGCAGCAGGTCTTCGAGCTGGTCGAACGCCACCACCACCGGGATCTTCAGCCCGCGGAACACCTCGGTCAGCACCTTGAACAGTTGCAGCACCAGGTCCTGGCGGCCGGGCTTCACGTTGAAGTCCAGTTCGGCGAACCCGTAGGTGAGGAAGTTCGCCAACTCGGCCTCGTCGCCCAGCAGCGTCGCCTTACAGAACCCGGTGAGCACGTTCCGGCGGATGAGGCCGGCGGCGTTGTGCGGCTCGGTGCGGGCGGTGTACGCCGCGCACAGGTCGAACGCCCGCTCCGGGCTGATGCCCGCCCCGGACAGCGCCTGCCCCAGCGGCATCGGCACGCGGGCGAAGTTGGCGTACCCGGTCAGGTTCTCGGCCAGCCACTCGGCCCGCTCGTTCGCCTGGGTGTTGCCCAGCCCCAGCCGCCGCGCCCACCGGCCGATGCCCGGCGGCGGGAACAGCTCCACCTTGTCCGCCGGCTGCAGCTCCCGCAGGGCCAGCCCGAGTTGCCGGCGAACCAACTGGTCGCCGACGTACTGCATCGGCCGGCTGCCTTTCTGCTTGCCCCCTCCGAGCAGCGTGTCGATGATCTGGAACAGCAGGTATTCGAGGAAGTCGGTGTCCTTCTGGAACACCCCCGGGGTGACCAGCAGTTGCCACTGCCCGCCGCTGCCGTGCTTGATGCTGTGCAGCAGGTGCGTCTTGCCCGCCCCCTTGTTGCCCAGCACCGGCACCACCTCGCTGTGGGCCATCGGGTCGTACCGGTACAGGTCGATGATGGCGTGCAGCAGGTCGCGCTCGGCGGCGAACAGCTCGGGCACGTGGTAGCGGGCGCACACCTCGTCGTCCGGGTTGCGGGCGAAGTAGTTGCGGAACGGGTTGCCGGCCCGCTTGAGGAACTCTCGCGGGCTGGCGGCGGGGCGGTCCAGCGTCATCGTCATGGCAACTCTCCGGGGGCGTGAATCGTTAGTCGTTATCCGTTAGTCGGGTCGTCGGTCCCACCTCGGTTGGTCCGCCGGGTCTTCTCGATCGAGCGCAGCAGCCCACCCACGAGCGGGCCGAGGCGTTCGATCAGCGGCTGAAGCGCGGCCGACTGTTCCGGGGTCAACAGCTTCCTTCGGAACGCTCGCCTCAACCAGTGTCTCGTTTCGTTCAGCGACCCGCGAGCCATCCGCACGAACCGCCGGTTGTCGTCAGGGGTTCCACGCCCATTCCCCTCCGCGATGTTAGCCCCGATGCCGTCGGCACTCCGGGTCACCTGCTTCCCGACGGTGTCTTTCGCGAAGTTCGACCACCCGCCGACCACGTCCCAGATCAGATCGCTCAGTTCCTCGGCGACCTTGTAGACCGTTAGTTCGTGAAACGGGATCGTGGCCATGCGACGACTCCGAATAACGGCTAACGGCCAACGACTAACGCAAGGAGGCGTAGAAGGCGATCTCGTGGCCCACCAGCAGGGCGACGGGCGGGTCGGGCAGGGCGTACAGCGGGCCGGTCCACGGGTGCAGGTACACCCGCCCGTCGGCGTGCAACTGCCGCAGGGCGTCGTGGAACTGGCCGACGGTGGGCGGCGGTTCGAGCGTGCTCAGGCTGCGGAACAACTCCGGCAGCGGGCAGTCCCGCGGCACACCGGTCGAATCCGCCCAGTCCCGCAAGCGCGTAAGGACGAGTTCGCCCAGTTCGACAGTGGTGACGGGTTCTAATAACAGACCCCTCCCCCCGGCCCCCTCCCCCGGAGGGAGAGGGGGAGAAAAGCCAGAAGACACTCTTTCTCCCCCTCTCCCTCCGGGGGAGGGGGCCGGGGGGAGGGGTCGTTCCACCCGATCGCTCTCCACCTTCGGCAGCACCCCGCTCACTACCGCCGACAGGCCGTCCAGGCTGGCGGCCATCCGCGCCGCCGTCGCCAGCAGCTCGCCCACCTCCGCCCGCCGCTCCTCCAGCGTCCGCACCAGGTCTTCCAGCACCTGCTTCGGCGAGGCGTGGTCGAGCAGGAACTTCAGCCCGCTGTCGGTGGCGGCGTACAGGTCGCGGGCCTGCTTCCCCTTCACATCAGTTCGCACCACGTGGAAGTACCCCTCGGACACGCCCTTGAGGGCGGCGG
>CANJKY010000539.1 GCA_947474875.1 Gemmataceae bacterium | reverse complement strand
TCCCGGAGGCGATGGTCCTCCGCCAGCGGGTGACCATCGGCTCGGGCGTCCACGCCATCACCACCGACGTGGGCAAAATCCTGGGGCAATTGCTGTACGCGGTGGTGTGCTTCGCCACCCTGCTCAGCT
This sequence comes from Gemmataceae bacterium, assembly GCA_947474875.1. Lineage (GTDB taxonomy): Bacteria > Planctomycetota > Planctomycetia > Gemmatales > Gemmataceae > JALHQU01. Next base: position 3,788 of record CANJKY010000539.1, on the reverse strand, counting down.
TCGTCGGCACCGTCCTCGGCGGCATCTGGGCGGACCAGAGTTGGGGCCGGTTCTGGGGGTGGGACCCGAAGGAGAACGGGGCGGTGCTGATCGTGGTGTGGAACGCGCTCATCCTGCACGCCCGGTGGGCCGGGCTGGTGAAGGAGCGGGGGATGGCGGTGCTGTCGCTGGTGGGCATCATGATCACCACCTGGAGCTGGTTCGGGACAAACCAGCTCGGCGTCGGGTTGCACGCCTACGGGTTCAACAACCAGTTGGTGACGCTGTGCGACGGGGTGTGGGCGGGCAGTATGTTCGCCATTTTGGTAGGGGTGCTGCCGTGGCAGTGGGTGTACCGCGGGTCCGCCGCCGCGGGTGCGGCGTTAGTGCCAGAAGCGGGGCAGACTTCACCGCCCCGAGCGCACCGCGTCTGACCGCCGGGTTGATACAACAACGCCCACGGTATCCTGCCGTGGGCGTTGTCGTTTTCCCGCCGGAGCCTCCCCACATGAGCGAGAAGAAAGTCCGCGTCGCCATCGTCGGCCTCGGGTTCGGGGCCGAGTTCATCCCCATCTACCAGGCGCACCCGAACGCCGAGATGTACGCGATCTGCCAGCGGAGCAAGGACAAACTGGACGCGTGCGGGGACAAGTTCGGCATCAAGAAGCGGTACACCAGCTACGAGGACCTGCTCAAAGACCCGAACGTGGACGCCGTCCACATCAACAGCCCGATCCCGGACCACGGCCCGCAGACCCTGGCCGCGCTGAAGGCCGGCAAGCACGTCGCCTGCACCGTGCCGATGGCGACGAGCAAGGAGCAGATCCAGGAAATCGTCGAGCTACAGCGGAAGGTGAACAAGACGTACATGATGATGGAGACGGTGGTGTACGCCCGCGAGTACCTGTTCGCCAAGGACCTGTACGACCGCGGGGTGCTGGGCAAGATCCAGTTCCTGCGGGGCAGCCACCAGCAGGACATGGACGGCTGGCCGGGGTACTGGCCGGGCCTGCCGCCGATGTGGTACGCCACCCACTGTGTCAGCCCGTGCCTGGCCGTCATGAGTACGCCGGGCAAGCCGGCGCTGGCCGAACACGTCGTGTGCCACGGGTCCGGCCGCATCCGCGAGGAGTACATCGGCAAGTACGGCTGCCCGTTCGCCGTCGAATCGGCCACGTTCAAGATCAAGGGCACGGACGTGTGCGCCGAGGTCACCCGCAGCCTGTTCGACACCGCCCGCCAGTACCGGGAGAGCTTCGACGTGACCGCGTCGAACGTGTCGTTCGAGTGGCAGCAGGTGGAGGGGGAAGACCCGGTGCTGCACATGCGGGGGCTGCCCGAACACCAGATCCCGCGGCGGGTGAAGGTGCCGGACTTCGCCGGCCGGCTGCCCGAGCCGATCCGCAAGTTCACCGGCGCCATCCACGACGCGACGCACCTGAGCTTTGTGCAGGGCGGCGGGCACGGCGGCAGCCACCCGCACCTGGCGCACAACTTCCTGATGGCGGTGCTGGGCGAGCAGCAGGCGTTCCCGGACGCCCCGACGAGCGCGAACTGGACGCTGGTGGGCATCTGTGCCCACGAGAGCGCGATGAAGAACGGGGAGAAGGTGATGATCCCGATGTACTGACAGCCCGCCGTCAGTACCGCCAGCCCGTGGCGGGGGTGAACCCGGCGGGCCGGACGACGGCGTACAGCACCAGCAACGCGGCGACGACCGCCTGCACTACGGCCAGAGCGATCACCAGCGGCCACGGCGACCGCATGGGCAGCGCGGTCCGCCACTCGTCCGGCTCGTCATCGTCGGGTTCGTCGAGGAACTCGGACACGTTTCCCTACTTCTTCGGCCGGGCGGTCTTCTCGTACTCGGTCGCCTCGTCGAGCGAGATCAGCCCGTCGCGGTTGGTGTCCAGTTTATCGAAGTCCTCTTTCGGCCCGAGGAATTCGAGCCGCGACACGTCCCCGTCGCCGTTGCGGTCCATCTTGTAGAACCACGCCGGCCCCTGGATGGGGACCGGCTGCCGCGGCGTGCCGAGCGGCACCTCGGCATTCCCGCCGACCGTGCTGCCGAACCGGATGACGGCCGACGGCTGGAGCACCGCTCGCGTCACCTCGTTCCCGCCGGACGGCTCCAGCGGTATCAGCCGCTCGTAGGCGGTGCGGAGTTCCTTCACCCCCAGCTTGCCGTCCCCGTTCGCGTCCAGCAGTTGGAACAGGTTGGGCACGCGGGTGACGTGGGTGAGCGTCATGCTCAGCCGAGCGGTCTTCGTCTGTAGGGTGAAGTACCGGTCGAACTCAGCCCGGCTCAGCTTGCCGTCGCCGTCGAAGTCGGCCGGGTCGAACGCCACCCGCAGGAACTGGTATTGCGGGCCGACCAGATCCTTCTCCTCGAGGAACTGCTTGTTCGCCGGGAACAGGGCAGCGTAGGGGTGGTCGGCGACGGTGGCCGAGGCCGGTAGCGGGGAGGCGGCCAGGTCGACCGTCTGCGCCCCGACCCGCAGCACCACCCGGTCCGGCGTACTCGGCTTGGGGATGTCGATGCCGGCCGGGAACCCCTTCCCCGCCGCTGCCTCGGCCTTGCAGCCGGTCAGTTTCTCGGCGAACGTGAGCGTAACGATCACATCCGGCTCGCCCGTCCGCCACGCCTCCAGTTCGGCGGCGGTCAGGTTGCTATCCTTGTCCGCGTCCAGCCGGGCGAAGTCGGCGGTACTCAGCCCGCTTTCCAGCCGATTCAGCTTCCCGTCCTGGCTCGCGTCGTACCAGCGGATGACCTGCTCGATCACCTCCGGCGGAAGCGAGCCGAGGTGGGCTTGCAGCCCGTTCGGGGGCAGGTTCTTCGGGTCTGCCCGCCCGCTCATCGACATCATACCGCCGCCGAACTCCCCGCCGCCGAGCACCTGATTGCCGCGGGCCGAATTCTTCAGCAGTTCGGCCGCGCTCACCGTCTCGTCCTCGTCCTCGTCCAGCACCGCCAGGATTTTCTCCGCCGCCTTCAGCTCCGCCTCGGACAATTTGCCGTCGTTGTTGGTGTCCAGCCGGGCGAACAGCTCGGCCGTGATCTCGCTCGTATTGCGGGCGTCGGCCACACTCCCCCGCACCTGGGTCATGAGCGGCAGTTCGGGCGTGTAGTACGCGGCGAACTCCTCAAAGCTCACCCTCCCGTCGCCGTCGACGTCCAGGGTGTCGAGTGACGGGGCCTTACCGGATTGCCCGCGGAACCCGAACCCGCCGCGGAGCATCTGGGCCAGTTCGCTGCGGGCGTAGATGAGTTCCGCCTCGTACCGGTTGAGCGACCCGTCGCCGTCGCGGTCGAACGCGGCGAACAGCTCCCACAGGTGCTTCTCGAACCGCTCGTTCAGCGACCCGCCGGCCACCTTCGTCACCACCCGGATGCGGACCGGCCGGGCGCGGGCGAGGAACAGCACCTCGTAGGTGTCCTGCACCGTCGCCGACGGGTCCCGCTTGAACGGCCCGGCCTGCCGCTGGAGTTCGGAGCGGAAGAACGGCAGCGTGCCGGGGGCGAAGGCGTCGCCCTTCGGGGTGTACTGGCGGACGCCCCGCTCCAGCTTGCCGGGGTGGGCGGCCGGGGCGAGGGGAACGAAGGCCAGGAGCAGAAGCAGGGAGTGGCGCATGAGAAGAATCACAGAGCGGACAAAGCTGCGGGATAGCTATCCCGCGACTTGTTTTAGGCCACCACTTCCTTCACCACCGACGCCCCCTTGTCCACGATGGCGATCGGCCGGCCGACGTTCGTCATGTTCTGCCTGGTGTGGTCGATGCCCAGCGCCGCGCACGCCGTCGCCAGCAGG
>CANJKY010000538.1 GCA_947474875.1 Gemmataceae bacterium | reverse complement strand
TCTCCAGGTAGATGACCTTGGTCACCACCCCGGCGGCGGTCACCCGGGCGACGTCCGTCTTGGACACGTGCAGGGCGGCCGGGAACTCCATGTACTTCATGTTCGCCCGCGGCACGATGCTGCCATGCACTTCGAGCGTCGCCCCGAGCGGCTCCCGACCGGGTACGTTGATTTTCAACCGGTACAAGTAGCCGGGGCGGAACCCGAACACCGACCCGGTGGCGTACCCGGTCCCGCTCGGGTCGACGGCGACCGTCGCCCCGTCCGGCAGCACCGCCTTCATCGCCAGCACCGGGGCGGGCGGGCCGACCGGCGGGCACGCCTGCTGGGGCGGCGCGTACGGCGGGAACATCGCGGTCGGCAGCCGCGGGCCGGTCGCCGACGGGGTGGCACATGTGCCGCACGCCGGGGCGGCTTTCATGTGGGCGAACCCGGACGCCGGCACCACCCCGGACGGGGCGGCCGGCTGGCCGAACACGAGCGGCAGGAGCAATCCGAGCGACGGGTTCATCAGAGAGTCCCCGAACCGGACGGTGACGAAAAGAGGGAGGGCGGACACCCGCCGAGCCGTTGCTCGCCGGGAGGCCCGCCCTCCCCGGTGGTCGATCCGACTGGCCTGGTCACTTCACCGGCGGCAGGCTGATGCTCGGCAGGCTGGCCGGCACCTTGGCGCTCTTGGCCGGCGGCGGCTCCTCGCCCTTCGGGGCCGGCATCGGACCGGGCGGGGGCGGCGGCATCCCCGGACCGGTCCGCGGCGGCGGGCCGCCCGGCCCCATACCACCGGCCGGCGCGTCCATGGCCGGGGTGGTCGGGTCTTCCAGGTCGATGTTGCCCAGCCGGATGACCGCCAGGATGGTGCCGCGGCGGGCGGCCTCGTCCACCGCGTTCGCCCCCGGCTCCAGCCGGGTGGACACGATCTCCTCGGCCGCGGCCACGTCCTGGAACTGGGCGCTCGGCAGGTAGATCACCTTCACCACCATGTTCCCCGCCCGCACCTGGTCGAAGTCCTCGTCGGTGAACCCGACCGGCACGGTGGTGTGCGACAGGAAGGTCATCGCCTCCTTGGTGGTCGGCGGGTACACCTCGAGCGTCGGGTAGTAGTTCTTGCCCGGGTACTTGGCCATCCCGCTCAGCCGCAGCCGGTAGATGCTGCCCTGCGGGAAGTTGTACCGCACCGGGGCTTCCCGCCCGGCGTCGGCGAACCCGCGGCTGGCGTCCTGGAAGGCGATCTTCATCCCCTCCGGGGATACGAACCGCACGCTGGTGCGGCCGTTCGCGTACATGCCGGCCATCCCCCCGCCGGGGCCGCCCATCGCGCCGGGCACCAGGGCGACGGCGCCGGGCGGGCCCATCGGCGGGACCGGGGTGATGCCGCCGTGCCCAAGCATGGTACCCAGGCCCGTCTGGGCCGGGCCGAACGTGGCCTCATACGAGCCGGCCCCGGCCCCCCCGTGCCCGAAGTTCGCCTGCCGGACGCCCGCGTCCGTCCGCCCGGTGCGGGTCACCCCGTTCACCCCGTAGGCGGACGCCTGGATGACCGAGGCGTCCCGTTTCGGATCGGACACCGCCCGCATCCCGCCGGCCTGGGCGACGGCCCCGCCGTCGGCCTTGGCGGTCATCCCGTCGGTCTTGGTCCCGGTCGACTTGTCGCCGGAGCTGGGTGCCATGCACCCGCCCAACCCGGCCGCCAGCACGAACGCGGCTGCAGTTCGTTTCATGGTTCCCCCCCAGCGGCCCGAGAGCCGCCTCGATTCCCCCCGAGGCGGTGGACGGTGCCCCGCTACGGTCTGTGGTCCGCGGTAGAACTCGCGTCACATTCCCATTCGACCACCGCACCTACCGAACTTTGCGAAAAACCGGAACACCCGGTCGGGGCGATGGAACCTGCGAAACTGGCGGGACCTGGGGAATTGGGCTCACCCCGCCTTGCACCCCGGTTTCCCTTCCGCGTACACTCCTCATCCCCGCACGGGCGCCTGTTCCGTCGTGGCACCGGCGGCCCGCCGGTGATGACCGAACACCGGCGGGCCGCCGGTGCCACGGAAGATTAGACACCCCGCACGGACGCCAGGGGAGCCGCGTGCCGTTCCAGTCGCCGACGTTCCTGTTCCTGTTCCTGCCGCTGGTGCTGCTCGGCTACCACGCCGCCCCCGCCCGCGCCCGCAACCTTCTGCTGTTCGCCGCCAGCGTGTTCTTCTACGCCTGGGGGGAGAAGTTCAACACCGCCGTGTTGCTCATCTCGCTCGCGGTGAACTACCTGTTCGGGCTGACGGCCGAACGCCGCCCGAAACCGACCGCCATTCTGGCTGTGGTGGTGAACCTGGGCGTGCTGGGGTGGTACAAGTACGCCGCGTTCCTGGCGGCGAACGCCTCGGCGGTGTGGGTGTGGCTCGGCGGGCAGCCGTTCTACACCCCACCGCCGCCCCCGCCACCCGGGGAGGCGCCGCACATCCTGCTCGCCATCTCGTTCTTCACTTTCCAGGCGATGAGCTATGTGCTGGACGTGGCCCGCGGGCAGGTGCCGGCCGAACGCAGTTTCCTGCGGTTCGGGCTGTACGTGTTCCTGGTCCCGCACCTGATCGCCGGGCCGATCGTGCGGTACGCCGACCTCGCCGGCCAACTGCGGACCCGGCCGGTCGGGGTGGAGCGGTTCGCCACCGGGGTGCGGCGGCTGGCCATCGGGCTGGGGAAGAAGCTGCTACTGGCCGACCTGTTCGCGCAGACGGTGAACGAGGTGTTCCGCACCGCCCCGAGTGAGCTGTCGATGGCGGCGGCGTGGCTCGGGGTGGCGTGCTTCACCCTGCAAATCTACTTCGACTTCAGCGGCTACTCGGACATGGCCATCGGGCTGGCCAAGCTGTTCGGGTTCGACTTCGCCGAGAACTTCCGGCACCCGTACACGGCGGTCAGCGTGACCGACTTCTGGCGGCGGTGGCACATCAGCCTGAGCACCTGGTTCCGCGACTACCTGTACATCCCACTCGGCGGTAGCCGCGGCGGGGCGCTCGCCACCTACCGCAACCTGCTGATCGTGTTCGTGCTGTGCGGGCTGTGGCACGGGGCGAACTGGACGTTCCTGGCGTGGGGGCTGATCCACGGCGGGTTCCTGGTGGTCGAACGAGTCGGGTTCGGGGCGGTGCTGGAACGCGCGTGGCCCCCGCTGCGGCACGTGTACACGCTGCTGGCGGTGATGCTCGGGTGGGTGTTCTTCCGCGCCGAGTCGATGCCGCAGGCGGTCGGGATGCTGGGTGCCCTGAGCGGGCTGACCAACGGCACGACGATCGCGGCGGACGTGTGGCGAAACTCGCTCTGGATCGCCCTGCCGGCCGGGGTGGTGGCGTGCCTGCCGGTGCTGCCGTGGGTGGTGGCGTGGCGGGACCGGATGAACGCGACGTGGGTGGAAGCGACCCTGGCGCCGGCGGGCACGGCGGCGGTCGGGCTGCTGTTCGTCGGGGCGGCGGTGCAGGCGGTGGCCGGCACGTTCAGCCCGTTCCTGTACTTCCGGTTTTAGAACCACCCCCTCCCCGGCGGTCGGGGTTTACCAGAAATGACCACACCCACTCTCACCCCCACCCCCGACCACCGCACCGTCGATGTGGACGCGCCGCCCGCACCGGTCCGCCGGCCCCCGCCCGCCCGCATCCGCCGGCTGGCTGACTGCGCCGTCATCCTGCTGTTCGTCGGCGGCCTCGCCGTCGTCGGTTTCGGCACGTTCGCCCGCGAACAACCGCCGCTGAACGAGAACCGCGACCGCCACCCGCTCCCGCCGCTGTCCGCCCAGAAGCACGTCCTCCAGGACTTCCCGCGGTGGTTCGACCTGTACTTCGGCGACCGCGTCGGCTACCGGGACGTGCTGATCGGCTGGCGGAAAGACGTCAGCTATCGGGTGTTCGGCGAGCCGACCACCAACGGCGGTT
>CANJKY010000537.1 GCA_947474875.1 Gemmataceae bacterium | reverse complement strand
CTACCACGACTCCCTGGGGGCGCTGCCGGCCGGCGTCACCCTGGGGATGAACCAGACCAGCGGCGCCGGCTGGTGGGGCGGGGGGCGGACCGCCGCCCCGAAGTACAACCCGCCGCCGTTCGGCTGGGCGAACGCCACCACCTCCTACCCGGCGGACGGGTACTGGAGCTACCAGATGCGGCTGGCCCCGTACCTGGAGCAGGACAACATCGCCGCCGTCGTGCGGAACGCCGGCCCGTTCGCCTGGCCGTGGTGGCTGGCCATCCCCGGGTTCAGCGGCGGCAACCGGTTCGTGGTCAGCCAGAAGTTCAAGATCTACTCCTGCCCGTCCGACACCCGCGGGATGTTGGCCTGGACCGAGCCGGGCAGCGGCAACCAGCACGCCCTCACCAGCTATCTGGGGGTAACCGGCCGGGACAGCTACCAGGAGACCCTGCCCGGCACCGGTGACCCGGACGCCGGCAAGGCCAAACTGCCCGGCCAGAACGGGCTGCTGTTCGTCAACTCGAAGGTGAAGATGGTGGAGATCACCGACGGCACGTCGAACACCCTGATGATCGGCGAGCGGCCGCCGGACAGCTCGACCGAGTACGGGTGGAACTGGGTGGCCTGGGGGTACGACGGGGCCGGGTTCGGGGCCGGCGACTGCCTGCTCGGCGTCCGTGAGCGGATCCCGTCCATGGGTGGTTCCAAACCCGGCCTGTACCGGGCCGGCAGCCCGACCAACCCGGCCGACTTCGACCACTTCTGGAGCCAGCACCCAGGCGGCGGGCAGTGGGCGATGGGCGACGGGTCGGTGCGGTTCATCGCGTACACCGTCGGCACACGGGTGGTCACCTCCATCAGCGGGGTGAACGTCACCTTCTTGGAAGTGCTCGCCTCCCGCGCCGACGGCGAGGTGACGCCGGCGGAATAACCCGACCGTATCCCCCTCTTCGCCCCGGCCCGGCGGCTCTCCCCGCCGGGCCGGGGCTTCTCTTCGGAGGCCCGTCTGATGCTCCGCCGGTTGCTTCTTGCGGTGACTGCCGTCCTGGTCGGCCTGGGACTGTCCGCGTGCGACTCCGAATCCAAAAACACCAACCCGGACAAGCTGCCGTACGGCAACGAGGCCCCGCCGAAACGGGAGGGCGCGCCCGGAAAGCGGCGGTAACCGGATCTGGCCCGCTGCGGGCAGGTGCTTGGTTGTACCTGCCCACCTGTTTTCACATCCTGATCTGGCGTACCATGCGGGCATCATGCTCCGCGAACTCGCCGTCCAGAACCTCGCCCTGATCGAAGACGTGCGGGTGGACTTGTTCCCCGGGTTCTGCGCCTGGACGGGCGAGACCGGGGCTGGCAAGTCGCTGCTGCTCGGGGCCATCGGCCTGCTGCTCGGCGAGCGGGGGTCGGCCGACCTGATCCGCGCCGGGCAAGAGGAACTCCGCGTCACCGGCCGGTTCGACCTCACCCGCCCGGAGCAGAAGGCCGCCGCCGCCGAGTTGCTCGGCGGGCCGGTGGAAGAAGACGAGTTGGTCCTCACCCGCCGCCTCGCCCGCTCCGGCCGCAGTTCCGCCCTCGTCAACGAACTCCCCGTCTCCGTCGCCACCCTCCGCAAGCTCGGCGAGATTCTGGTGGACGTCCACGGCCAGCGGGAGAGCTACTCCCTGCTCCAGCCGAGCTACCAACTCGACCTGCTCGACGCGTTCGGCAAACTGACCGACCTCCGCGACCGGTACACCGCCGTCGCCGACCGGGTGCGTGGCCTCCGCCACCGACACAGGGAACTGCTCGACCACCGCCAGGCGCGGCAGCGGGAACTCGCGCTCGTGCGGTTCGAGCGGGAGGAACTGGACGCGGCCAAGCCCGAGGCCGGCGAACTCGACCGCCTCCAGCGGGAGCGGGAGACGCTGTTGAGCGCCCAGGAGTTGGCCGCGTTCAACGCCGGCATCGCCGCCCGGCTGGCCGACGACGAGGGGTGCGTGGCCGAGGTGATCGCCAAGCTCATCAAGCCGGCGCACCAGTGGGGCCGGCTGGACAAGCGGATCGAGGCGGTGGCGAAGCGGCTGGAGGCGCTCCGCCCGGAGATCACCGATCTGGCCGAGACGTGCCGCGACCTGAGCGAGTCGTTCGAGGCCGACCCGCAGCGGCTGGACGCGGTCGAGCGGCGGGTGCAACTGCTGAAGAAGCTGGAGGCGAAGTACGGCCGCCAGGCGGACGAGCTGGTGGCGTACCACGCCTCGCTCGCCGACAAGGAGCGGGAACTGCAGAAGCAGGAGGACGACCTGTCCGGCATCGCCGGGCAGTTGCAGGCGGCGTTCGCCGAACTGAAGGAGGCCGCGGCGGCGCTGAGCAAGGGGCGGGCGAAGGTGGCGAAGAAGCTGGCGGCCGAGGCGCAGAAGCACCTGGCCGACCTGGGCATGCCGAAGGCCAAGCTCGACGCCGTTCTCGACCCGCTGCCGCTCACCCCGGACGCCGACGTGCCCGTTGCCGGAGCGGATCACTTTGAACTGGTGCTGACGGCCAACCCCGGCGAGCCGCCCCGCCCGCTGCGGAAAGTGGCGAGCGGCGGGGAGCTGTCCCGCACCATGCTGGCGCTCAAGACGGTGCTGGCCGCCCACGACCCGGTCCGCACGCTGGTGGTGTTCGACGAGATCGACGCGAACGTGGGGGGGCGGCTGGGCGACGCGCTCGGGCAGAAGCTGGCCCGGCTGGGCGAGTCGCACCAGGTGCTGTGCGTGACGCACCTGCCGCAGGTGGCCAGCCACGCCGCCCGCCAGTGGACCATCCGCAAGGCCACCGCCGGCAAGCGGACGAGCACCACCATCACCCCGCTGAACACGGACGCGGCGCGGGTGGACGAGCTGGCCCTCATGCTCCGCGGCGACGCCCGCACCGACACCACCCTGAAGGAAGCGGCCGAGATGCTGAAGGCCTCCCGCAAGCCGGCGGGGAAATAGGTCCGGCGAAGCCGGCCCTACGGGCCGCCACAGAGGGCGGCCCCTACAAATCTTGCAGTCTTGTAGGGACCGCCCTCTGTGGCGGCCCGCCTTTGCGGTCATTCTCTTCTCTCAGTTCCCGGAGTCCCTCCCATGAAACCCGTCCTCGCCGCGGTGGGCGTCCTGCTCGCCGGCACGCTCGCACTCGCCCAGCAACCGGATTCGAAGCCCGACATGGACAAGCTGCTGGAGAAGCTCACCCACACCAAGGACAAGGCGAGCCTGCCGTACCGCCTGATGAAGCCGGACGGGTACAGCAAGGACGGCACGGACCGCTACCCGCTGGTGGTGTTCCTGCACGGCATCGGCGAGCGGGGGAAGGACAACGCGATCCAGCTCAAGAACGGCGTCGAGCGGTTCGTGACGGCCGCCGCCCGCAAGAAGCACCCGTGCTTCATGGCGGTGCCGCAGTGCCCGGACAAAAAGATGTGGGTGGAAATCCGGGACACGAAGGTGAACCCGAAGTTTGCCGACAAGCCGACCGAGCCGGCGGGGCTGGTGCTCGACCTGATCGAATCGCTGAGCAAGGAGTACCGCGTCGATGCGGACCGCATCTACCTGACGGGCGTGTCGATGGGCGGGTACGGCACCTGGGATCTGATCTGCCGCAAGCCGGACCTGTTCGCGGCGGCGCTGCCGGTGTGCGGCGGCGGCGACCCGGCGCAGGCGGACAAGCTGACCAAGCTGCCGATCTGGGTGTTCCACGGGGACAAGGACACGGCGGTGCCGCCGGAGCGGTCCCGCGAGATGGTCGCCGCCATCAAGAAGGCCGGCGGCAAACCGGAGTACACCGAGTTCCCCGGCGTCGGCCACGACTCGTGGACGCCGACGTACAAGGACGACAAGACGCGGGACTGGCTGTTCGCGCAGAAGAAGGGGCAGTGAGCCGGCCATCCTGGGAGCGCGGACGGGCCGGCCGCCTTCCAGAGCGGACGGGACCTCCG
>CANJKY010000536.1 GCA_947474875.1 Gemmataceae bacterium | reverse complement strand
GGAAGCCCGACTGCCGACGCAGACGATCGTCGCCCCGGTGCCCGTCCTGAACACCCTCGGCGGGTTCGAGATGTTCAGCAACGGCACCACCGACCTGGCCCCGGAGCTGTACGGCTGGTACGGGGCGCCGGGCCTCGACCCGGAGGCGGACAAGACCACCCTGTTCCTGGTCGGCGACCACTTCAGCCCGCTCCGCACGCGGGTGGTCGTCGGCAACCAGGAGATCGACGCGATGACCGCCCAGCAGAAGATGCTCAGCCGGCAGGTGATGCAGATCACCATCCCGCGGGGCAGCTACGTGACGGACGGGAAGGAGGTCCGCATCCACATGGCCACCCCGTACGGGGTGACGCGGGAGCTGGCGGTGCCGGCGGTGAGCAAGGTGAAGAAGGCGGAGGCGGCCAAGCCGGCGGCCGCCGAGGGGTTCACCCTGAAGACCCCCAAGCTGACCGTGGCGCACCTGCTGGTGCCGGACGGGAAGGGCAGGTTCAACCTGGTCGCCCGCCCGGCGACCGCCGACCCGAAGGTGTTGGCGGTCACCTTCGACGACGCCACCGGGTCGGCTCCCGAAAAGATCCGGGTGACGTTCGCGTTCAAGTACCGCGGCACCGACCGCACCCTCCCGTGTGAAGTGTCGGACGTCACTTACGACCGCGGCCGGGCGCAGTACCTCGTACCGGTGGACGGGTTGGTCACCGACCTGCTCACCCTGGCGGGGACGGCCGGGCCGGTGGACTCGCCGGGCACCGCCGCGTTCGAGGGGTTGACCAGGACGGTGAAGGTGATCGTCACCCCGGTCGAGCCGGGCCGGGCGACCAAGTCGGTCGAAGCGGGCCAGCAGTTGGAGATCGAGTTCACGGGGGAAATCGCCGTTTGCCCGCCGGCGGAACCGAAGAAGGGCGAACCCGCCCCACCCGCCGGCGTCCCGGCCATCCTGCCGAGCGCGGGGGCGGGAAACCTCGGGGCCGAGCCGTTCCCGCAGGGGGCGCCGCCGAGCCTGCCGCCCGCCGCGGGCGGCAGGTGACCCCGCCCGTCGCCGGCACGACCCGTCGGCGCCGGCGGCGGGCGGGTGTGTTCACCGGGAGGCGGCACACGCACCGCGGAGTAGATCGGGCTTTCGACCTATACCCCAGACCTGTCGGTGCCTGTCTTGCGTTCGTCCTCGCTGGTCAGGTCGGCGACCCCCTGCTCGCCGTTCAGAATCGTACCGTCCCGGTGAACCGGCCGCGGAGCGGGAGGCGATGGTGGTCAGTTGCTCGGCCTCCCCCCCCCAGGCGGCCGGCCACCTCGGCCACGAACAGCTTCTGGCCTGTGATCAGAGTCCGGTTACGGTTTCACCGCGAACACTCGCACCTCCGCGACACCCTTCCCACCCTGCACCGGTACGCCGAGGTACAGCCGGTCGCCGGCCGAGCTGAGCGTCGCGGTGCGGGCCGACTTCGCGGTTTCGACCTTCGCGGTCACCTCGTACTTGTCCCCTGTCTTCGCGATGACCACCACCGCGCCGGCACCACAGATGGCGAACGCCCGCCCCGACTTCGCGTCGAACAGCAGGTCGTCGATGTCCCCGGGGATTGCGACCCCCGCCAGCTCCTTCCCGGTCTTCGCGTCCAGTACGACGACCATCGGTTCCTTGCGGCAGCCGACGAACAGGCGGCCGGTCGCGGCGTCGTGGGCGATCGGGCTGTTCCCGGACGCGAGCGTCAGCGGGAACGTCTCGACCACCTCGCTCTTGACCAGGTCGATGACCCCGACCTGGCTCGGCTTGGTGAGGCTGACGTAGATCTTGTTCGCCTTCTCGTCGATCGCGAACCCGTGGCCGTCGCCGGGGAGGGTGATCGTGGCCTTGACCTCGCCGCTGTCGGCGCTGAGGGCCGAGATGGTGTCCCCGTGGCACACGTACACCAGCCTGGCCGCCGCGTGGTAGTTCACGTTGTCGGCCTTGGGCGCCTTGGCCGAGAACACCAGCTTGTAATCCTTGCCGTCGAAGGCGTTGCACGTCCCGGACCCGTTCCCGACGAACACCCGGTCGAGGTCGGCCGAGTACGCGACCCCCGACACCTTCCCCTGGTCCGCGATCTGCTTGACGAGCTTCCCGGTCTTCAGATCGACCACGTCGAGCGTGCCGTTCGGCTTGTTGGCCACGAACACACGCCCGCCCTTGACATCGACGGCCAGGTGGTCGAGGTTTCCGGCCTTGCCTTCGAGCGGCACGGTCTGCTCGAGTTCGAGCGGGTCCGCGGCCCGAGCCGCGGCACAGAGAGACGCCACGGCGAAGGCCGTGGCGAGGGGGCGGTTGAGACGGGCCACGGATGTTGCCTCAGGGGGTGTCACTTCGGAGCGTCTTCGAGCGAGGCTATCACCCCCTGGGCGGGGCGTCCAGGTCGAGCACCAGCTCGCCGGTGGCGGCGGTCACCTCGTACACGAACGGCGAGTTGTCCGCCCCGAACCGGCCCTTCAGCTTGTCCGACCGCCGGTGGTCGAGTTCGACCGCCACCCGGTACTTGCCCGGCGGCATCCCCCGCCCGTCCTTGCCAGCCACCCGGAAGGTGGCGTCGGCCTGGTTCACCTCGGCCACGAACGCGTCGCCGGCCGCGTTCTCCAGCGGGTAGAAGGTGACGCGGACGTAATCGCCGGCGGGCGGGACGAGCGCCGCCCCGCCCCGCCCCGCACCACCTTCCCGCGGGTCTGCAGCCGCCCGTCCCCGCACCCGGCGGCCAGGAGGAGCACGCACGCCAGCCCGCACAGCCCGGTCCGCCGCATGGGACACCTCAGGTGGGGGCCGGGGTCACAGACCCCGGCCACAAGGGGGCGTTAGTAGTCGTTGGCGATCACATACCCGTCCGACTTGGACAGCAGCTCGCACCACACCAGCTCGCTCACGCTGTCCTTGATGAACTTGACGCTCCCGTCGGCGGCGCACGCGTTCACCCCGCCGGTGTGCCGGCTGCGGCTCATGCCGCTGGTCATCACCGCCCCGGGGTCGTTGATGCACCCCATCCGCAGCTGGCTGCCGATGCCGGGCGCCCAGAACTGGCTGCACGTCTGGATCTCGTCCCCGTCCCCGCCCGAGTCGCCCAGGGAGTTGTTCGGGGTGGGGTTGTACGCCGACCGCCCGGCGTTCACGATGCTGCTGCTGGGGAACCCGAGGGCCCACACCCCGCGGGGGTCGAGCGGGCTGATGCCGGCCCGCCGCGTTAACCGTCGGGACGAAGCCGTCGGCTCACCGCCCCGGCGACGAGGTGCTGGACCAGGTTGTACGCCAGCACCGGCAGGACCGCCGCCGGCACACCCGAAAGAGCCGCCCCGGCCATCACCAGCCCGGTGCCGTTGTTCGTCATCCCCAGCCCGAACACCAGCGACCGCTCCTGCAACCCGTCCGCCCCGACCAGCCGGGCCACCGCCCACCCGGCCGCGAACCCGCTCCCACACAGTACGACGGCCGCCGCCAACACGAGGGCGAGGTAGTCCCAGTCCGGGGCGGCGGTGACGGACGGCAGGGCGGCCGTCGCGTTGGCGTAGCAGAGCACGAGCAGCGCGAGCGTGCCCGCCGCCTTCAGGCCGGGCTGGACGCACGCGACCGCCGTTGGCCCGACGAGCCGTCGCACCGCCATCCCGGCCACGGACGGGATCACCACGCTAACGACCAGGAACGGGACGGTGCCGGGGCCGAGTCGTCCGGGGCTGGTGCCCCCGCCGATCTCCAGGGGGCCGACCGCGGCCAGGGCGAGCGGGGTGGTGAGCGGGCTGAGGGCGGTCGAGGCGACCACCAGCCCGAGGCTCAGGGCGGCACTCCCGCCCGCGTGCTGGGACCAGGCGGCGGACGACCCGGCCACCGGCATCGCCGCCACGATCCCCAGCCCGGCGATCAGGCACCGGGCCTCGTCCGGGTCGTGCCACCACCCCAGCCCCGCCCCCAGC
>CANJKY010000535.1 GCA_947474875.1 Gemmataceae bacterium | reverse complement strand
CCCTTGTCAGCGGTCAGCGCCAGCAGCAAATGCTCGACCGACAGGTACTCGTCCTTCAGCTTCTTCGCCTCGTCCTCGGCCTGGGCAAGCACCTTGTTGAACCGGACGGTAACGCCCTGGTTCTCGACGTGCCCGACCTTGGGTAGCTTCTCCAACTCCCGCTGCAACTTGATGGTGAGCGCATCCACGCTCACACCGGCCTTGCTCAGCACGGCCGCGGTCAGCCCCTTATCCTGGTCCAGCATGGACACGAGCAGGTGCTCGACGTCGATCGACTGGTGGTCCATGCGGGCGGCCAGCTTCTGAGCACCGGCCAACGCCTCACGCGCCTTCTCCGTGAATTTCTCGGGGTTCATATTGGTCCTCCGTTGAGTACACAGGGGCAATGCAACGGCCGTACCAAACGCCGAAGTGCTGGATTCTGTGGGAATTGTAGCCGACTCGGGCCTGCCGGAATGGCAGCAGAACTGACGAAGCCGACGGATCGCCATCCGCCGGTGTTCACGGCGTGGCTACAATTGATCGACCCCCGGAACCGGACCCACCATGAGCGACAGCAACCCGAACCGCCTCGGCGGGGTGATTCACACGTACCAGAAGTACGACCCGGTGAACATCCCCAGCCCGACGCAGCCGCCGCCGGACCTGGTGTCGCCGGCGTTCGAGCACATGCTCGAGTACGGCAGCATGGAGGACTACACCGAGGAGCAACTGGCGAACGCCATCCGCCTGGACCCGTCGCAGTTGGCCGGGCTGGGGCCGACCATGGACTCGCTCAAGCGGCAACTGCTGGAGCGGAAGCGGAAGTTGCTGGAGACCTACGAGACGGCGGCGGCGACGAAGGCGGCGGAGCAGGCGTTCCGCGACCAGGCGGGGAAGGTGAAGCCGCCGGGCAAGCTGAAACAGCGGTTCGACCAGGCGGTGAAGGAAGAGCAGCTCGCCGACCTGGAGAACCTGTACTTCGCCGCCGGCAACAACGACCGCGACTTCACCCGCGGGCTGGTACAGCTTTCGCAACGCCTCGGCGACAAGTACCAGGTGGACGAACTGGCCGGGAAATACGAGTTCACCGGCCGGCAGAAGATGGACGTGCCCACCGCCCTGACGGTGAAGGAGGAACTCGAACTGATCGACAAGCTGCTCAAGCAACTGGAGGAGGCGAAGAAGAACGCGCAGCTGGCGATCATCGACTTGGAGGAGTTGAACCAGTTCATCGACCGCGAGGGGATGGACAGCCTCCGCGAGTTGCAGCAGCAGGTGGAAGACGTGATGCGGGAGATGGCCCGCCAGCAGGGGATCGACGGCGACCCGCGGAAGGGGTTCGAGCTGACGCCCAAAGCGTTCCGCCTGTTCCAGTCGAAGATCCTCACCCAGATCTTCAACGACCTGCAGGCGTCCCGCACCGGCCGTCACCCGGACGCGATCGAGGGCGACGGGGCGACCGAATCCCCACGGACGAAACAATACGAGTTCGGCG
The DNA here is from genome assembly GCA_947474875.1 of Gemmataceae bacterium. Taxonomy (GTDB): domain Bacteria; phylum Planctomycetota; class Planctomycetia; order Gemmatales; family Gemmataceae; genus JALHQU01. The sequence goes on along the minus strand of CANJKY010000535.1, from coordinate 2,447 downwards.
ACAGCGTCACGCACATGGACATCCCCGGCAGCTTCACCAACGCGCTGCTGCGGGCCGGACCGGGGCTGCCGGTGCGGATGAAACCGGACGACATCGTCGTCCACCGCACGCGGAACAACCCGAAGGCGGCGACGTGCGTGCTGCTCGACATGAGCGGGTCGATGCGGTACGACGGGCAGTACGTGAACGTGAAGCGGATGGGGCTGGCGCTGGACGGGCTGATCCGCAAGGAGTACCCGGGCGACTACCTGCAGTTCATCGAGATGTACACGTTCGCCAAGCCGCGGCCGATCTCCGAGGTGCCGACCCTCATGCCCAAGCCGGTGACCATCTTCAACTCGGTGGTGCGGCTGAAGGCGGACATGAGCAGCCCGAAGATCAGCGAGTACGACGTGCCGCACCACTTCACCAACATCCAGCACGCGCTCCAGACCGCCCGCCGGCTGATGGCGAACCAGGACACGCCCAACCGCCAGGTGGTGCTCATCACCGACGGGCTGCCGACCGCGCACTTCGAGGGGAGCGAGCTGTTCCTGCTGTACCCGCCGGACCGCCGCACCGAGGACGCCACCATGCGGGAGGCGAAGCTGTGCGCCAAGGAGGGGATCACCATCAACATCTTCCTACTGCAGATGTGGAACCAGAGCCGGGAGGACATCCGGTTCGCGTACCGCATGGCCGAGCAGACGAAGGGGCGGGTGGTGTTCACCGCCGGCCGGGACTTGGACCGGTTCGTCGTCCACGACTACATCAAGCGGCGGAAGACGATCGTGAGCTGAGCGGTCAGCGGCCGGCGGCCGCGTCGATGCGTGCCAGGAGCAACCGGGCTTTCGGCCCATCCCCCCGTCGCACCGCCCGCAGGAAGGACTCGATCGACGACGCCTCGGAGATCGACACGTCCCCGTCCGGCGTCCGCTCCGAATACTCCCCCGTCCGTCGGCACGCCACCCCGTCGAGCGTGTACCGCACCGACCCGTGAGCGTAGTAGACCAACTCGACCACCGCCACACGGCCATCCCGGCGGGTGAAATGCACCCACCCGATCACCTCGCGGTCGCCGGCCAGGTGTTCAAACCGCTCGGGTGGCGACAGCACCCGCAACAGACCGGGGACGAACTCGGCCGGGATTTCGAACTCGGGTAGGTCGGGCTGCTGGCTCACCGTGCCGAACACCATCGCCGTCGCCTTCACCACCTCCGCCGCCGGTGGCAGTAGTGGGGGCGGCTCCGGCGGGGCCGACGAGCAGCCCACGGTCAGGCCGAGCATGACAGCGAACCCAAGCGCACGCATCGGCTCACCCCTCCCACCCGCGGGTCCGCCACAGGTACCAGCTCGCCACGGTGCGGTACGGCCGCCAGTGCTCGGTCAACCTGGTCAGCTTCTTCGCGTCCGGCAACTGCCGCAGGCGGAACAGGTCTTTCACCCCGGCCCGCACTCCCAGGTCGCCCACCGGCAGCACGTCCGGCCGGCCGAGCGAGAACATGAGCAGCATGTCCACCGTCCACGGGCCGACGCCCTTGAGCGGCAGCAGGATGTCCCGCACCGTGTCGTCCTCCGCTTCGAGCAGCCGGCGGTTCAACCCGCGGGTGGCGGCGAACGCCTGCGCGATCCCCCGCAGCGACGCCGCCTTCCCGCCGGAGATGCCGCACGCCTTCAACTGCTCGTCCGTCAGCGCCAGCAGCCGCGCTGGGGTGACGCGGTTGTTCAGCGCGGCGTACAGCCGGCCGGAGATGGACTTGGCCGCGGCGGTGGAGATGAGTTGAGCGATCACCGCCCGCACCAGGGCGGCGAACACGTCGGTGGTCGGTTCGAGGGTACACGGGCCGATCCGCTCGACCCACGGGGCCAGCAGCGGGCACGCTGCGGACAGGTGAGCCTCGGCCGCCCGGGCGACGGCAGTGAACGGGTGTGGAGACATGAAGATATGGTACGGAGCGAGATCAGCTCGTGGGCAAATTGAAGGCGTCGAGAACCGTCAACCCGGCGACCCACTGAAAATCGGACAGGTTCCGGGTGACCAGAGCACGTCCGTATTCAAGCGAGGTGGCGGCGATCAGCGCATCGCCGAGCGTCATCTTTCGCTGTTGACGAAGCCCTACCGCCCGTCGCACGACCGCATCCGACACCGACAGCACCTGTGCGGCGGCGAAGAACTCCTCGAAATGCTGTTTGTCCGGCGCCGTCAGCTTGTGGTAGCCAAGCACCTCGACCACGCTCACCGCCGACACCGCCGGGTTGTTCGCGGCGATGAACGCCCGCAACTCCGGGTGTTCCGCCTAGTGCAGGTTCCAGGCTGACGGTTTGCGAATCCGTCGAGGGCCGTATTCTGCCGGGATGAACAAGCCACGGACGTTCGTCCGCTCCCTGACGGCGGACGAGCGGCAGACCCTGGAGAAGGGCCGGAAGTCGGCCGATCCATTCACCGTCCGTCGGTCCCAGATCCTGTT
>CANJKY010000534.1 GCA_947474875.1 Gemmataceae bacterium | reverse complement strand
CCAGCGCCAGTTTGGAGTGGTTGCCTTCCAGGTCCGAGTGGCCGTCCCACCCGTTCGTGTCCCCGCTGTACACCTGCACGAACCGCACCCCGCTCTCGATCATCCGCCGGGCGAGCAGGCACCGCGTGCCGAACTCGGCCGTCTCGTTCCGGTCCAGGCCGTACAGCTTTTTCGTCTCGTCCGTCTCTTTCGTCAGATCGAGCACCTGCGGGGCGTGCGACTGCATGCGGAAGGCGAGTTCGTAGGCGGCGATCCTCGCTGACAGTTCGCTGTCACCGGGCCGGGCGACGGCGTGTTCGCGGTTGCCCTCGGCGATGAAGTCGAGCGTCTTTCGTTGCTGGACGGCGGTCACGCCGGCCGGGTTGTCCAAGTTCATCACCGGCGACTTCCCGCCCTTCAGTAGCGTGCCCTGGTAGGCAGCCGGCAGGTAGCCGTTGCCCCACGCCGGGGCGCCGCCCTTCGGCCATCCGCCGGGGTCGGGCAGCACCACGAACGCCGGCAGGTTGCGGTTCTCGGTGCCCAGCCCGTAGCTGGCCCACGCCCCGAGGCTCGGCCGACCCATCAGGATCGACCCGGTGTTCATCAGGTACACCGACTCCGGGTGCGTCACGCTGTCGCCGAAACATCCGCGGAGCAGGCAGATGTCGTCGATGCACCCGCCGACGTGCGGGAACCAGTCGGACACCTCGATGCCGGACTTCCCGTACTTCTTGAACGTCCGCTTCGAAGCGAGCAACTTGTTCTTGTCCACCCCGCGGCGGGTTTTCACCGGGCCGAACGACGCGGGCAGCGGCTGACCGTGCAGCCGGGCGAGTTCGGGCTTCGGGTCGAACGTGTCGACGTGGCTCGGCCCGCCGGACATGAACAGGAAGATGACCCGCTTGGCCGTCGGCTCGAAGTGCGGCTTCTTCGGGGCGAGCGGGTCGGAGGCCGGCTCGTCGGCGAGCAGCCCGTCGTCGGCTAGGAGCGCCGAGAGCGCGATCGCCCCGAACCCGCACCCGGCGGTGCGGAGGAAGTGCCGGCGGTCTGGGGCGGGAATCATTTTCATGTCCAGGATCAGGTATCCGATTCTCGCCGGGTCAGTCGTGGCTTGCCAGCGCATCTTCGATTCGCCGAACCCAATTCAACGGGTCGGATGTATCTTCCGGGCTTCCGTATGCGGGAACCACGATGTAGGACGCTGCCAGGCCAAATTCTTCTGCCGCCTGTCGGTGGTGTGGGCTGTCGTCCACCAGGAAGTCGGCTCGAATCTGTCGCACATCTTTCCATCGGGTCCGGATTTCGTCCCACGAATACGATTCGGCGAACCACCGGCCGAACCGGAAGTTGAGCGCCTTATCCACGTACCGCCGGGGACTGACCGACCACAAAACCAGATCGAACCGAGATCGTAGGCGATCAAGCAGTTCGGCACATCCCGGACGCATCTGCCAATCGACGATGCCAGCCCCGTTGATTAGCGGCACTCCCAGTGTCTCATCCAGGTCGAACGCGATTCGGCGCAACGAAAACCTCACCTGTTCAATCCAGGTACACGAACTCGTTCAGGTTGAACAGCGCGCGGCACAGTTCGCTCAGCGGGGCGTCGGCCAGGAACGCCTTCGCCCGGCCCAGTTCCTTCGCCGTCGGGCCGCGGCCGAGAGCGAGCCGGTACGCCCGCTCGATGCGGGCGTCGCCCGTCGCCTCCTTCTCCAGCCGTTCGGCCAGCGACTTCGCGGCGGTCATCGTGTCGTCCGAGTTCAGCAGCGCGAGCGCCTGCGGGGCGGTGGTGCTCCGCTCCCGTTTCGGGCAACTCAAGTTGCTGTCGGGCAGGTCGAACGCCTCCAGGAACGGGTCGCGGAGGTTCCGCCGCGAGAACAGGTACACGCTGCGGCGGGTGTGTTCCTTCGCGTCGGCCGTCACCGCCACCGCCTTCGCCCCGCCCGACGCCGCCGTGCGATCCGGCAGCACCACGCCCGGCCCACCGGCCTTCGGGTTCAGCCGCCCGCTGACCGCCAGAAGCGTGTCCCGCACCACCTCGCCTTCCAGCCGCAGCCGGTTCATCCGCGAGAACAGGTCGTTGTCCGGGTCGGCCTTCCGCGTCTCGGCGGTCGCTTCCGTGGACTGCTGGTAGGTGTCCGACAGCAGCATGAGCCGGTGAAGGGTCTTCAGCTTCCACCCCCGCTCGACCAACTCGCACGCCAGCCAGTCGAGCAACTCGGGGTGGCTCGCCCCGCTGCCGCGGGTGCCGAGGTCGCTGGCCGTGCGGACGATGCCGCGGCCGAAGTGGTGCTGCCACAAACGGTTCACGATCACCCGTGCCGTCAGCGGGTTGTCCGCACTCGCCACCCAGTTCGCCAGCGCGAGCCGCCGACCGGTGCTCGCCTTCTGTTCGGCGATCTTCGCCGGCTCCGCCCGTTCGCCCGGCGTCAGCGTGGCGGGATACCCCGGCAGTACCTCGTCCCCGCGGTTGTCCGGTTCGCCGCGGTGGAGCAGATACGTCTTGGCCGGCGGGCCGGGGCGGTCGGTCAGGCCCATCGCCACCGGCAGCGGGCGGGGTTTCTGGCCGTCGAACGATTTCAACTTCGCCTTCCACTCGGCCAGCTTCGTCTGCTCCTCCTTCCCGATCACTTTCGTCACCTCGGCGTCCGTCACCCGCACTTTCGTCGCCGTCTCCGCCACCAGTTCGATCTGCCCGCCGGTCCGCTTGTCTGGCGGCGTGCGGTGCGCGGCCTGGGCGTCCGCCGACAGCTTTGCCAGCTTCTCCTCATACAGCCGGGTGCGGTGTGGCCCCTCGATCGCCTCGATCGCCAGTCGTGCTTCCTTCGTCACCTCCTGGTATCGGGCCTGGGCCTCGGCGTGGGACTTCCGCTCGGCCGGGGTGGACACGGGCAGGTCGGTACGGAAGACGGCCGGGGCGAAGAACGCCTGGAAGCGGAAGTAGTCGTCCTGCGAGAGCGGCTCGAACTTGTGGTCGTGGCAGCGGGCGCAGGTGAGGGTCAGCCCGAGGAACGCCAGGGCGGTGGTGTCGGTCATGTCGGTCAACGTGTTCAGCCGCCGCCGGACTTGATCGGCCGAGTCGGTCATGTCCGGGCCGAGCAGGTTGAACCCGGTGGCGGTCAGCGCGTCCGGGTCGATCGGGGCGAGTTCATCGCCGGCGATCTGCTCCTTGACGAACCGGTCGTACGGCTTGTCGGCGTTGAAACTGCGGATGACGTAGTCGCGGTACCGCCACGCCTCCGGCCGCGGCTCGTCGAACTCGTACCCGTTGCTGTCGGCGTACCGGGCGAGGTCGAGCCAGTGCCGCCCCCACCGTACGCCGTAGCGCGGCGATGCGAGCAGCCGGTCCACCACCTTCGTCCAGGCGTCGGCGGAGGAGTCGCGGGCGAAGGATTCTACCTCCTCCGGAGTGGGCGGCAGGCCGATCAGGTCGAACGTGACGCGGCGGATGAGATGTTCGCGGCTAGCGGGAGCGGCGGGTTTAAGGCTGGCGGCATCAAGCTTGGTGCGGATGAATGCGTCGATCGGGTTCGCCGGTTGCTCGCCCCGCACGGCCGGCACTGTCGGTCGCACCGGGACCTTCCACGCCCAGTGGTCGTCCGCCGCCGTTATCGCCACAAATCCGAATGCGGCCAGTAGTGCGATCACGATCCGGGGGCAGATGGCGGCACTCATTCCACAAGTGTGACACGGGGAGAGAAAAAAGTCTATGCGCCAGACTGCGCCGCGCCTTTATTACTGAGAACGGGCATCCGGAGGGGCGACGATGGACACGACGGGGCGGCTGTTCCGCGAAATCCGGAGCCTGGTCGGAACCGGCGACGACGGCGGCCTGCCGGACGGCCAACTGCTCGACCGATTCGCCCAGGACCGGGACGAAACCGCGTTCGAGGTGCTCGTCCGCCGGTACGGGCGGTTGGTGCTCGGGGTGTGCCGGCGGGTGCT
>CANJKY010000533.1 GCA_947474875.1 Gemmataceae bacterium | reverse complement strand
GCTTCTGCTTGGCGGTCACGCCGGGCAGGATCTTCGGCTGCTTGTCCCGCGGCACCGCCTCCACGAACGTGACGTTCTTCGTCCCCGCCTTGTCCCGCACCCCGGCCGGCACCACCGCGTGCAGCACCTGCCCCCACCCGCACAGGTAGTAGTCCGCCATCCAGCGGGTGAGCTTGAGCAGATGGTCGTCGAGCAGGGCGGTGTCGTCCAGCACCTTCGAGATCGGCTTCACCTCGCGGTGCGGGGCCAGGTCCGTCACGCGGATGACGTACCCAACGGTGTCCTTCTCCCCACGGCCGAACGAGCAGCTCACCCGCTTGCCCACGCCGACCGTCGCCCGCAACTCGTCCGGCACGCCGTAGGTGTAGGCGTGGTCGAGTGGGCGGTCGAACACCACGTCCACGAACAGCGGCGGGGAGGCGGCGACCGGGGCGGCAACGGGGGCAGGAGCGACGGTGTTCATGACGAGTACGGTACCCCGCCGCCGGCTCAACCCGCAAGGTCGGCAGGGGGCGATACGATGACCCCATGACACTCCCGGGGTTCACGATCGTCGGCGCCGGGCTGGCCGGCACCACCCTGGCGTGGGCGCTCGTCCGCCGCGGGCGGGCGGTGCGGCTGATCGACCGTGAGCCGCCGGTCACGTCCTCCCGCATCGCCGCCGGTCTGCTCACCCCGATCACCGGGAAGAAGCTGAGCGTGTCGTGGCGGTGGCACGAACTGCGGCCGGCGGCGGAGCGGTTCTACCGGAGCATCGAGGCCGAAACCGGGGCGACGTTCTTCCGCCAACGGCCGATCCTGCGGCTGTTCACGTCGGACGCGGAGCGAATGCAGTTCGAGGAGAGGCGGGCGACGTTCGGCGATCTGGCGACGCCGATCGACACTCCCCCGGAGCATGTGGCGATGCCGTTCGGCGGGTTCGCCATGCCGACCGCGGCGCAGCTCGACGTGTGGGGCTACCTGGATGCGTCGCGGGAGTGGTTCCGGGGGCGGCAAATTTACGAACGGATTCCTGGAACCGCGACCGGAGCGAGCGGGTGCGATCCACTCCACCCGCTCCCTCCGGTCACGGTTCCAGAAACGGTCACCATCCACTGCACCGGCTACCCGCCGCTGCCGCCGTTCGACGCCGTCCGGTTCCGCCCCGCCAAGGGCGAAATCCTCACCGTCTGCATTCCTGACCTAAACGAATCGCGGGTGATCAACCACGGCGGATTCTGGGTGGCCCCGACGACCACACCGGACGTGTACCGGGCTGGGGCGACGTACTCGTGGCACGAACTGGACTGCAAACCCACCGCCACTGGACGGGCCGAGCTGGAAGCGTTACTCCGGGAAGTGGTGCGATTGCCGTTCGAGGTGATCGGGCACGACGCGGCGGTGCGGCCGATCGTCGAGGGGCGGCACCCGCGGATCGGGTTGCACCCGGCTGACCCGGCCGTCGGGTTCTTCAACGGGTTGAGTTCGAAGGGGTCGCTGACGGCGCCGTTCTTCGCCGAGCAGTTCGCCGCATTCCTGTGCGGAGAGGGGCAGATCGAACCGGAGGTGGACGTGCGGGGGGTATTCTAGGGTGGCCGACTCCCTCCGGGAGTCGAGATCGGACCCGCTCTCTGAGAGAGCGGGCCACCCTATGCCACCTTCTCCCAGTACAGGAACCCGACGCACGTCACCCCCCACAGCAGTACCGTCACCAGCAGCGGCAGGTCGGTGAACACCGCGTCCTCGGGGCGTTCGGCCGTCTCCTGGAAGTGCAGCAGGTGCAGGTAGCGGAACAGGCCGTACAGCACGAACAGCACGGTGAGCATGAACAGCGGGCGGGCGTGGTGGACGGTGTGCGCGTACATCAGGTACGTCAGGATGGTGGTCGCCATCATGCAGGTGATGAACTGGTCGAGCAGCGGGAGCGAGTACCCGGCCATCACCTTGCGGGCGGCCTCGGCGTTCCCCCGGCTCAACTCCTGCCGCCGCTTGGCCAGGGCGATGAACAGCGCCAGGAAGGCGGTACACAGTAGCAGCCACGGGGACGGCTCGACGGCGATGGCCGTACACCCGGCCAGCACCCGCAGCAGAAACCCGGCGGCGATGACGATCACGTCGATCAGCGGCAGGTGCTTCAGCCGGAACGAGTACGCCAAATTCAGGGCCAGGTACGCGGCGGTGACGGCCAGGGTGGGCCAGCCGAGCCAGCCGGCCAGCCCCAGCCCGGCGGCGGCCAGCAGGACGGCGAACAGCCGGGCCTGCGCGACGCCGATCTGCCCGGCGGCCACCGGCCGGAGCCGCTTCTTCGGGTGGTTCCGGTCGGCTTCCGCATCGGCCGCGTCGTTGATGGCGTACACCGCCGCCGACGCCAGCACGAACGCCACCGCCGCCAGCACCGCCGACAGCACCGCCGCAGGGTCCGTCCACCGGCCGGAGAACGCCACCGCCGACAGCACGAACAGGTTCTTCGTCCACTGCTTCGGCCGCATCAGCCGCAGGTAGGCGGTCATCGCGGCCCCTCGGTCGGCCGCAGGTCCTGGAAGTCGGCGTCGAACGCCCCGTGGATGGTCCACGGCGGCGCCCACACCGCCCGCCGCGGCGGGTGGACGTACACCGGCGTCTCGCTCGCCTCGGCGATTTTCAACAGGTCGGGCAGGTACGCCGGGTCGACGGTGAACCGGGCGGTCAGCCGGGCGGCGCTCTCGCGGTGGACGAGCAACTTGGTCACCTCCCCGTTGGTGCGGCCGAACGCCAGCGGCAGGGCCACCCGCGTCCGTGGGCCGATGTCGGCCGGCCGTTCCAGCGGCATCTCCTCGGCCCGCACCAGCCGCTCGATGAAGATCTCGTGCTCCGGGTTGTACGCCCAGGGGGCGTTGATCAGCACCCACCGGGCGAGCGGGCGGTGTTCCAGGTAGTTCCACGGGGTCGGCGGGTCGAAGATCAGCACCCCGCCGGTGACAGCCACATGACACCCGACCAGCCCGACCCGCCACCACCCGCCCCACCCCGCCACGGCCAGCCACGCCAGCGGCGGCAGCATCCACACCAGGTACCGCTGCAGCCCGCGGCAGTCCGAGTTCCAGTTCACCTGCACCTGCACGCCTAGGATCATGCCGGTCACGGCCAGGGCGACCAGCACCGCCCGCACGTCCCGCCGCAGGGTGAGCGTGATCGCCCCGACCGCCGCACCGAACAGTAGCACGGGAACATACGGCAGCAGGCCGACGTTCAGGTCGAACAACAGGCACAGGGTGCGGCTCACGCCGATCTGCTTCGGATCGGTGTGCTGACGGGTGATGAGGCTGGGTTCGCCGAAGTGGTACAGGTAGTACGCCACCGGCGCCATCGCCACCGCCCCGCCGAGGATCGCCAGTCCGGCCTGCCGCCACCGCCGCTGAAGCACCGCACACCCGACCGGCACCGCCACCAGCAGCACCAGCGGCGGGTTCTGGGTGGCGGCGACGGCGGTGAACAGCGCCGACCGGGCGTACCGGCGGGTGTCCAGCGCCACCGTCGCCAAAGTGACGAGCGACCAGCTGAACGACTCCGCCCCGGTGTACGTCACGTACCACACCGCGGGCGACACGCCGAGCAGCAGGGCGAACAGCACCCGCCGGCCCGGGCCGGCGCCGGCCCGGAACAGGGCCGCCCCGACGGCCAGCAGGAACAGGGCGGCGTTCGTCACCTTGAGCGCGTTGTACTCCCACCCGCCGACCGCCCGCAGGGCCAGCTTGGCCGGGTACGCGGCCAGCGGGAACGCCCAGAAGTGCATGGCGTGCAGCCGCCCGTCCGGGGCCGGCACGAACCCGTTGTGCAGTTCCTTCTCGTACACCGCCAGCGCCTCGATCCGCTTCGGCAGCAGCACGCTCGCCCCGCACGCCGCCGCCGTCGCCTCCGGCGGGTCGGTCTCGGCGATCAGCTTGTTGTGCCGCTCGTGCAGCCGGTCCATCACCGCCTCGCGGTCGCCGG
>CANJKY010000532.1 GCA_947474875.1 Gemmataceae bacterium | reverse complement strand
GGTCGAGGTCGTGGTGGTGGGCAAGGACGGCGAGCCGAAGAAGGCCACCGGCAAGGAAGGCGTTCACGGTGTGATCGAGCTGAAACTGGACGGCGACGCGAAAGGGGAAGCGGGCAAAGGCGTGTTCGTGATCCAGCTCGACGGCGACAAGAAGCCGGAGCCGAAGAAGGACGGAGACAGGAAGCCGGACGGCCCGCAAGGGCCGCGCGGGTTCGGCGGTGGGCCGGGCGGACCGCCGATGGGTGGCGGATTCGGCGGCGGGCCGGGTGGCCCCGGCGGACCGCCGATGGGCGGGATGATGATGATGCGGATGGGCGGTGAGGGCACCCCGCCCGGGTTCGACCGGTTGTCCAAGGAGGAGCAGGAGCAGTTCCGCCGGCTGATGGCGAAGATGCGGGGCGGGGACGGGCCGAACACGGAAGTGCGGGTGCGGGAAGTGCGGCGGGAAGGCAGCCCTGAGGGCGGCGAGCGTCGGCCGCAGCCGCCGGCCGAGCGGCGTGAGGGCGGCGATCGCCCGATGGCCGAGCGGCGGCCCGAAGGCGGCGACCGCCGGCCGAACCTGGAAGAGCGGATGGAACGGCTGGAACGGGCGATCGAAGACATCCGCCGGGCCATGCCGAAGAAGTAATCCGATCGGCCACCGCCTCAGGAAGCCTCGGCCGTCGCCGGGGCTTCTTCATTTTTCACACCCTTGAAATCAGCCGCCCGAATCCGTTTCCTGAACCGTGAACGCGCCCGCCGGAAGCGGGCCTCATCCACCCTCAGGCAAGGCACCAGGACATGGCGGATACGAACCGCGGGCGGCTGGCGATCGTGGTCGGCGGCGGGCCGGCCCCCGGCATCAACGGGGTGATCAGTTCCGTCACCATCGAGGCCATCCACCGCGGGCTGGAGGTGGTCGGCATCCGCAACGGGTTCAGCCAGCTGGTGAACGGGGACACGAGCAAGGCTCAGGTGCTCGGGTCGAACGACGTCGGCCCGTGGTACACCCGCGGCGGGTCGCTGCTCGGCACCAGCCGGGTGAACCCGGCCAAAGACCCGGCGCACATGCAGAACGTGCTGGACGCGTTCGGCAAGTTGAACGTCAAATACCTGGTGACCATCGGCGGGGATGACACCGCGTTCAGCGGCAGCCAGGTGTACGCCAAGGCGAACGGGGCCATCCGGGTGGCGCACGTGCCGAAGACGATCGACAACGACCTGCCGCTGCCGCCCGGCATCCCCACGTTCGGGTTCGAGACCGCCCGCCACTACGGCGTGCAGCTAGCCCGCAGCCTGCACGAGGACGCCCGCACCACCAACCGCTGGTACATCGTGGTCAGCATGGGCCGGGCGGCCGGGCACCTGGCGCTGGGCATCGGCAAGGCGGCCGCCGCCACCCTGACGCTCATCCGCGAGGAGTTCCGCGGCAAGACTCTCACCCTGGACGGGCTGTGCGACCTGATCATCGGGTCGATGGCCAAGCGGCGGGTGGAGGGGAAGAGCTACGGGCTGGTCATCCTGGCCGAAGGGCTGATCGAGTCCATCGGCGAGAAAGGGCTGATCGACGCCATCGGCGAGGAAAATCTGCACATGTACGGGAAGATCGAGAAGGACCCGCACGGGCACCTACGGCTGGGCGAGATCGAGTTCGGGCGGATCGTGCGGGAGCGGCTGGGCAAGCGGATGGAGCCGCTCGGGCTGAAGTCCACCATGATCGACAAGGACCTGGGGTACGAGTTGCGGTGCGCCGACCCCATCCCGTTCGACGCCGAGTACACCCGCGACCTGGGGTACGGGGCGGTCAAGTTTTTGCTGTCCGACGAGGCCAGTCAGTACGGGGCGATCGTCAGCGTGGTGGGCGGCAAGCTGGTGCCGCTGCGGTTCCAGGACATGATCGTGCCGGCCACCAAGCGGATGCAGACGCGGGACGTGGACGTGAACAGCGTCACCTACGAGTGCGCCCGCCAGTACATGACCCGGCTGGAGAAGGAGGACTTCACCAGCCCGGACCGGCTGGCCATGCTGGCCGGGGCGGTGAAGCTGACGCCGGACGAGTTCCGCCAGCGGTTCGAGCCGCTGGTGTGACTGGTTGATTCTTCGCCGCGACTGACAGGAGCGGGTCAGCCCGCTCCTGTCAGTCGCGGCGAAGATCTGTCGCCTACTCCTTCTCCTTCACCCGCTCGAACCGCTCCTTCACCCCCTGCGGGTCCACGAACTCGAGCGTGTCCTCGGTCAGTTCCAGGATGCGGGACACCTCCCCTCGCTCCCGCCCGCCTTGCGTCACCGCCCAGTCGATGGTGCCCAGCTTGTTCTCGCCGTCCGGTTCGGTGGTCTTGAACTTGCCCGGGTAGACGGTGCGGGCGGTGCCGCCGCCGTCCTCGTAGCGGAACTCCATGGCCCCGCCCTTGGCGTACACCACATAGAAGCCGGACGACACCCCGTTGTCGCCGCCGACCATCTTCCACTTGCCGACGATCCGGTCCTCGATCGACTTCGCCTTCACCGCCTTCGGCACTGGGGCGGCGACCGCGACCGCCGCCACAAGCACCGCCAGCAGGGGGAGCACCGCTCGCATCACGCACCTCCTCAGGGCCGGGGCGTCAGTTGTCCTTCTTTTCCTCTTTCTTCCCGTCCTTCTCGTCTTTCACCCGCTCGAACCGCTCGACCAGCCCGTCCGGGTCCTTGAACTCCAGCACGTCGTCGGTCAGTTCGGTGATCCGCGACAGTTCGCCCCGCTCGGCCCCGCCCTCATTCACCGTCCAGTCGATGGTGCCGAACTTGTGCTCGTCGGTCGGCTCGGCCGCCTTGTACTTGCCCGGCGACACGGACGGCTCCTGACCGGCGTACTCGCGGCGGAACTCCATCTCGCCGCCCTTCTTGTACACGATGTAGAAGTACGGCGTTCTGACCGGCTCCCCCTGCGACGTCACCATCTTCCACTTGCCCAGTACCTTCTCCTCGACCGTCTTCGCCTTCGCCTTCGGCACCGGGGCGGCGGGGGCCGACGCCCACCCGGCGGCCAGCGTGACCACCAGTACCGGCGTGAACCTGAGTCGCACGGGAGACCTCCCGGAGGTGTGGGGCAACCGGCATGGTATCCGCCGCGGCGTTCGGACACAATTCCGAACGGTAACAACCGCCCCTCTACCACCGGCGTGGGGTAAGTTTGACAATAGCCGTGCCCCTCCCCGGACCGTGTGTCATGAAGCTGCCCGTGGTTGCGATCGTCGGCCGGCCGAACGTCGGCAAGTCGTCGCTGTTCAACATGCTCGCCGGCAAGCGGATCAGCATCGTGGACCCGACCGCCGGCGTCACCCGCGACCGGGTCGGGTACACCCTGGCCGTCGGCGACCGGTTCGTCGAACTGACCGACACCGGCGGGATGGGCATCGAGGACCACGACAACCTGACCGACGACGTGGAGCGGCAGATCCGCACGGCTATCGACGAGGCGGCGGTGGTGCTGTTCGTGGTGGACATGCGGGACGGGGTGATGCCGCTGGACCAGCACGTCGCCGAGAAGCTGCGGCGGGCGAACAAGCCGGTCATCTTCGTGGCGAACAAGGCGGACGAGCCGAAGATCGACGCCGCGGTGGGCGACCTGTTCAGCCTCGGGTACGGCGACCCCATCCGGGTGAGCGCGAACAGCAAGCGGGGGCGGGACGAATTACTTCATGCCATCCTGGACAAGCTGCCGGACGCGCCCACCGCCGCCCCCGAGTCGCCGGAACTGAAGATCGCTATCGTCGGCCGGCGGAACGTGGGCAAGAGCACGTTCATCAACAGCCTGGCCCAGGCCGAGCGGGTGATCGTGTCCGAGGTGGCCGGCACCACCCGCGACAGCGTGGACGTGCGGTTCGAGCGGGACGGCAAGGCGTTCGTGGCCATCGACACCGCCGGGGTGCGGAAGAAGAAGAGCCTGGCGAACGACATCGAGTTTTACAGCCTGCACCGGGCCGAGCGGAGCATCC
>CANJKY010000531.1 GCA_947474875.1 Gemmataceae bacterium | reverse complement strand
TCCCACACGGCCGCCGCCGCCACCTCCACCCGCGTCTCCCCGCTCGGGGCGGACGCGGGCGTCCGCGTGTAGAAGCCCGTCGCCGAGAGAGAAGGACCGATGCCGTCACCCGCCGTGTTGCCCGAAGTGGACGTGGACGTTCAGGAGGACCGCCGCGTGAAGCGGCAGCCGCCGTACCACGTCATCCTTTTGAACGACGACGACCATAGCTACGCCTACGTCATCCTCATGTTGAAGGAGTTGTTCGGGCACCCGTTCGAGAAGGGGTACGAACTGGCCAAGGAGGTGGACGAGTCCGGCCGGGCGGTCGTCCTCACCACCACCCGCGAGCACGCCGAGTTGAAGGTGGAGCAGATCCACGCCTACGGCCCGGACCCGGACATCGAGCGGTGCAAGGGGTCCATGTCGGCGGTGGCCGAGCCGGCGGAGTAGCGGAGCAATTACACCTCACCCCAGTACGCCGGCAGCGGGGCCGTCACCGTCAACGGTTGCTTCGTGAACGGGTGCTCGACGGTCAGTTCGCGGGCGTGCAAAGCGATCACCCGGTCTCGGGGCAACTCGGCCGGCGGGCCGAACGGCCGGGGGGTGGCGTAGGTGGAATCCCCGAACACCGGGTGCGCCCGCCACGCGCATTGCACCCGCAGTTGGTGCATCCGTCCGGTGAGCGGGGCGAGTTCGAGCAGCGTTCCGCCGTCCAGCCGCTTCAGCACCCGATACCCGAGCGTCGCCAGTTTGGCCCCCGGCTCTCCCGCCGCCGCCTGCACCGTCCGGGCCTCCTCGGGCAGTTTTCGCACCCAGTCGTCCCAGGTGCCGGCGTCCGGGGTCACCTCCCCTTCCACCATCGCCCAGTACACCTTGCGGACGCGGTGGTCGGCGAACTGGGCGTGGACCCTCTGGGCCGCCTTCGTGTTTCGGGCGAACAGCACCACCCCGGACACCGGCCGGTCCAGGCGGTGCGGCACCCCGAGGTACACCCCGGCCGGCTTGTGGTACTTCGCCTTGATGTACCCCTTCACCGCCGCCTCCAGGCTGGGCACCCCCGGCGGGGCTTGCGTCAGCAGCGGGGCGGGCTTGTTCACCACGATCAGGTGGTGGTCCTCGAACAGCACGGAGGCCGGGTCGACTGAAGGTGAAGGGGTTGGATCGATCATGGGGATAGACGGGGTTGTGCCGGTGTCCGATCCGCCGACAGTGGTCCAGGGAATTCGGACAATTCACTTGTCCAGCGAGGGGCCCGGGGAAAGGATGTACTTGGCGGCTGATCGTGACAGTCAGTAGGGCCTTTTGGATACCGGATTCAGGAGTCGGCCAGATTATTCGGGGCGGCTCTGAATCCGGGGTCGGAATGTCCGGATTTCGCCGATCGGGCGGGCGGCGGGGTTCGATCTCTCGCTCTACGATTTCGAGGTCCAAGGAGCCAGAGTTCGGAGTACCTCCCATGTTGACCGCCGCCGCCGCCGCCTCCGCGATCATCGCCACCGTCACCCTCTGCGGGGTACTTTACATGTTCGCCGTGCGAACCGCCCCGAAACTTCAACCGGCCACTGTTTACCCGTTCGCCCCCGGCAGCTCGGATCCGTCCGCGGACACGCTGTGCGGACAGGCCGCCCCCACCGTTCTGGTCGACGACGGCTGGACGGTGGCGACACTGAACCGGTTGTGCGACGTGGAAGACCTGCTGGACTCGCTCGAAGCCCACGGCATCACCGAGCGGGAGATGGAGACGGTCGGCAACGCCCAGTTCCTCGTCCGCTGGAAGTGACCTCACCCCCAAGCCTCGCCCGACGCCCGTGGCTACCCCCACGGGCGTTTTTCATTTCCCCTCGAACTTGCGGCGGGCGAGGGCGAGGGCGCCGTGGATCACCACCTCCTCGCCGAGCGCGGCCGGCACGATGTCGGTCAGCCCGGCGAGGGCTTGCATCCCCCGTTCGGCGACGTACCGGCGGATCGGCTCGAAGAACAGTTCGTCGCCGATCAGCGACACCCCGCCGCCGATGATCACCCGCCGCGGGCAGAGCAGGGTGACGACATGGTCGATGGCGGTGGCGAGTGATTGGGTCGCAATGCTGTAGAGCCTCCTGGCATGGTAGTCGCCCAGCCTTGCCGCATTAGCAATCGCTTTCGTCGTGATCGGTTGAGTCGTATCGAGATGGTCGAACTTGGTCCCCCCCTCGATGAGTTTCTTCGCCGCCCGTTCGATTCCTAGTCCTGCGCTGAAGTCCTCGACAATAAGGCCTCTTTTGCCATCGTCATCGCTTTCAGAGATGACGATGTGCCCGATCTCGGCGGCGCCGCGGCCCACCCCGCGGTAGACCTCGCCGTTGATAATCAGCCCGCCACCGACGCCCGTGCCCACCGTGATGTAGAAGATCGGGCTCAACCCCTGTCCGGCCCCGTGCAGCGCTTCGGCCAGCCCCGCCACGTCTGCGTCGTTGCAGATGACCGTCGGCAGGCCGAGCAGTTCGGTCAGCCACGCGGCGAGCGGGAAGTTGTCCCAGCCGGCGATGTGATGCGACTTGACGACGGACTGCGTGGCGTCGTCGGTCGGCCCGCCGAAGCCGACGCCGATGCCGCGGAGGGCTGAGCGGTCCAGCCCGGCGGACGTCAGCAGTTCCGGCACGGCTGCTAGGATTTGCCGGCGGATGCCCTCGCCCCCGGCGAGGGCATCCACGCGACCCCGCCACAGCTTGACGATGTGCCCGTCGCCGCGGCCGACGCCGAGTTGCAGTTTCGTCCCACCGATTTCGATACCGAGGAACATGATTCACCCGAGGTTAGCCGCGACCCAACGGGGAGCTCGTCCGGACGCGCTCCCCGCTGGGTCGCGGCTAACCTATCAATCGTCGTCGTCCTTATCCTTCTTCGGCTTCACGTTCACGAAGAACGCCGCCCGTACCGGGGCGGGCATCGGGCTGTTCGCCCCCTTCACGCTCTTCCAGATGATCTCGTTGAAGATCAGGTCGTCCGCCTGGTCCTCCTTCGCCAGGTCCAGCTTCGCGCTCGTCGCCGCGCCCCACGCCCCCGGCTTGTTCGTTTCGGTCAGGTCGATGCGGGCCTTCTCCGCCGTGTACGGCGTCAGGTCCGGCTTGGCGGTGAAGCTGTGGAACATCGGCCGGGCGGCGGCGTCGAACTGGCTCATCGGCTTCAGCCCGAGGATCAGCTCCATCGTTCGCAGCATGCTGCTGGTGCTGTACAGGGTGCTGTCCACGAAGTTCCGCTTGGTGTACGGGCTGATGACCAGGGCCACGACGCGGTGGGCGTCCACGTGGTCCGGGCCGTTCTGGGCGTCGTCCTCGATGACGAAGATGGCGGTGCTCTCCCAGAACTTCGACTTGCTGACGGCTTCCACCAGCATCCCCAGCCCGGCGTCGTTGTCCGCCACCTGCGCCCGCGGGGTGGGCTTGCCGATGCGGGTGCCGGACGTGTGGTCGTTCGGCAGCCGCACGATCTGCAACCGCGGCATCTCGCCGGCCTGCTCGAACCGCTTCAGCTCGCTGATGAACCGCTCGGCCCGCTTCACGTCGGTATAGTCCAGATCGTACCCGCGGAAGTCCGGGTCGAAGTGGCCTTCCAGTGCTTTCACCGACGCCTTGCCCGGCTCGAACGTGCCGTCCTTCTTCTTCGCCCCGTTCTCGACCCACTCGCCGTAGCTGCGGTAGCTCACGCCGGCCTCCTTCGCTCGGTCCCATAAGTACCCGCCGGCCGGCCGGGCGGCCTCGTCCACCGCCCCCTCGGCCGGGTAGCCGAACGTCTTCTTCGGGCTGCCCCGGTAGCTGAGCGGCCACAGCTTCTCGACGAAGTCGGTGGCGTACGCGCCCATGCTCCACTCGTGCCCGTCGGCGCTCACCTCGCCGTCCACGTAGATGTTGTCCAGCAGCACGAACTGGTCGACCAGCTTGTGGTGGTTCGGGGTGATCTCCTCGCCGAACAGGCAGATGGACGGCTCGCCGTTCCCCTTCG
>CANJKY010000530.1 GCA_947474875.1 Gemmataceae bacterium | reverse complement strand
CGGTTCGGAAGCAAAAGCGGTGGGCACGAACAGAAGTGCGAGAAGTGTGGACCGAGACATGAAGACGGCTCCAGGATGTCGAAAGCCCACGGACGGCCGTCCGTGGGCTTTGGCGGGAGCCGGATGATACCACACCGTCAGGCCTTTTTGAACACCCCCGCCGGGGCGAACCCCTTGCCCAGCACCTTCTCCGCGTCCACCCCGAGCCACTCGTTCAGCACCGCCGCGTACACGGTGCGGAAGTCGATCGCGTGCTTCAGGTTCCCGTCCTCCAGCTTCGTAAGGCTAGGGTGTTCGCCGACGATGCCGGCGTGTACCCGCCCGCCGACCAGGAACATCGGTGCCCCACTGCCGTGGTCGGTGCCCTTGCTGCCGTTCTCCTTCGCCCGCCGGCCGAACTCGCTGAACGTCATCACGCACACCCGCTCGCCGTGCCCCCGCGCCGCCACGTCCCGGTAGAACGCGGCGACAGCATCCGACACCGTTTGCAGCAGGTTCGCGTGGTTGCCGGTCGCCCCGCCCTGCCCGGCGTGCGTGTCGAACCCGTCCAGGGACACGTAGAACAGCCGCGCCCCGACCCCGCCGTCGATCAACTGCGCCGCCAGCTTCAGCCGGTTGCCCAGCGGGGTGGTCGGGTACGTCGCCTTCGGGGTGTACGTCTTGCCGAGCGCGGCCAGCTTGTCCGTGCTGGCGTAGGTGGTGACGGCCGTGCGGCGGACGAAGTCGAGCAGGTCCGGCTTCTCCTCCGTGCCCCGCCCCGCCCCGCCGCTCGCCGTCTCCTCGATCAACTTCTTCTGCTTCGCCTTGTCGGCGGCGTCGGCGGCGGTGGTCTTCAGTTGGAAGTCTTCGAGCGAGGTGATGCTCGGCACGCGGGCCGGGGCACCGGTGAGGGCGAGCGGGGCGACCTCCTTCGCGCTGTCGGCCAAGTGGAACCCCGGCACCGCCTTCTGCTTGAACGCCTTGCCGATCCACCCCTCGGTCAGCGTCTTGTCGGTGCTGGCGGCGTGCCAGATGTCCATGCTGCGGAAGTGCGACTGGTCCGGGTTCGGGTAGCCCACCCCCTGCACCACGCACAGCGCCTTGTCCTCGTACAGCCTGGCGAACTCGCCCATCGCCGGGTGCAGGCCGAGCGAGTCGGTCAGCCTCTTCACCTCATCCTTCTTCACGCCGATGGTCGGCCGCAGCTTGGCGTACTCGGCGTCGGCGAACGGGACGACGGTGTTCAGCCCGTCGTTCCCGCCGGTCAGTTGCACCACCACCAGGATGGTGTCCTTCGCCCCCGGCTTGCCGGCTTGCGGGGCGGCGAACGCCGTCTTGCCCAGGAACGTCGGCACCGTGGCCCCGAACCCGAGCAGGGCGGACGTCTTGATGAAGTCGCGGCGGGTGGACATGGTATCGCTCCGGGTGCTGGCCTCTGCAAGACGTACCCGGAGCGGCGGGGGCGGGTTTCAGAACGGGCCGCCACGTCCGCCTCGGCCAGTCATCCCCGCTATTACTGAGTTTTCTCGTTCGACTCGTCGTCCGCCGGCGGTGTGGTTGGTGCCGCCGGTTTCGGGGCGTTCGGCGGGTACGGCATCCGCACCGTGTCCGCGATATCCATTGTGGGAATGGTCATCGGCCCGCCGCACTTCGGGCACTTGGTCCGCTTGCCGGCGTACTCGTCCTTCACGTTGAACCCGGCGGAGCAACTCGGGCACCGAACGAAGATGGGCATGACCGGAGGTCCTGGGCGTGAGAAGCGGCGTGACAGTCGCCGGTATTCTCCGCCCAGGGCCATCCGGTTCGCAAGAAAATTGTGGGCCGCCGGCGGGTTTCACTTCGCCAGCTTGCCGTCGTTCACGACAAGACTTTTCGTCTTCTGCCGGGCAGTGGTCAGCAGGGCCACCCGGCCGACGATCGTCACCTTGTCGCCGGCCTTCAGTTCGCCCACGCCGGCCCGCAGTTCGGCCGACGGGTACACCAGCACCTGGTACTCGAACCCGCCGTCCGCCTTGCCCGCGAGCACGACCTGGTTGGCCGTCGCCTGCTTCACGTCGCCGGTCACTTTGATCGTCTTGGCCCGGTACTTCGCGTGCGCCGCCTTCTCGTCCCGGGCGTACTCGGCCAGCAGGTCGGCGGCCGTCACCTCGATCACCTTGTCGTCGGCCGGCGGCTTGGGCGGGGCGGGCGGGGCTTCGGCCGGCTTGCCGGCGGTGGGCGGCTTGGTGAGCGCGCACTTGAACAACTGCACCTGCACGTCGTTCGACGCGGCGGCCACCTCGCCGCGGATCTCCACCCGGTCGTCAAATTTCGGCGGGGTGGCGGCGAACGACCGGTCGAACGAGCAGTTGATGAAGGTGCGGTTCTTGCCGCCGCGGAGGGTCATCCCACCCAGCCCGTGAATCCCGTCGCCGGTGCCGAACTTGTCGACCGTGCCGGTCACGACCACCACCTTGCCACGGTACCGGGCCACATTGGCCACCAGTTCGTCGGCGGTCAGGGTGGCGACCGGTACGGGGTCGCCGGCGGTGTTCGGGTCGGCCGGCTTCTGCGGCCCCGGCCGGGCGTTCGCCCGGGTCATCGCCTCCTGCTCCCGCCGCATCAGGTCGTCCAGTTCCTGCTGTTTCGCGTCGTTGAGCGCCTTCGCCCGCTCGGCGGCCGGTTTGATGCCGAAGAAGTACGCCCCGGCGCACCCGCCGCCGCACAGCAGCAACACGCCACCCAGGATGCCCAGGATGAGCGGCAGGGCGTTCTTCTTCGGCTGCCCGCGGCCGCCGCGGCGGGACGGCCGGTCGTCGTCCTCGTCGTCGTCATCCCGTGCCCGCCGCCGCGACCGCGGTCGGTCGTCCTCGTCCTCGTCGCGGGGCCGCCGCCTCGACCGCGGGCGGTCGTCGTCCTCGTCGTCGTGCATCGGCCGTGGCCTCCCGAGCGAACTCACCGCACCACACCGGCGGCGGTGAGGTGCAGGGTACTCACAGTCTTCCCAGGGGTGAAGAGCGCGACCCGGCCGACGACGGTCACCAGGTCGCCGGGGGCCAGCCCGTTCAGGGCGGCCCACTGGTCCGGGGCGAACGCCACCCGCACCCGCGTGGCCGCGTCGTCCGCCGCCGGGTTCCCCAGCACCAGCGGGCCGTTCGCCCCCACCTCTTTCACCACCCCGATCAGCTTCACCCGCTTCTGCTTGTACTTCGCCCCCGCCCCCTTCGGGTCGTTGACGAACTCGGCCAGCAGGTCGGCGAACGCCAGTTCCAGCGGCGGCGGTTCGGGCGGCGGGAGGGCTGGGGCGGGAGGGGGTGGCGGCCCCGCGCCCGGGGCGGCGTTTCCGATGTACCCGCCGCCGGAGCGGGTTTCAAGGAAGTGGATGGACCACGCCGACAGCCCGTCCACGATCACCGCCACCACCCCGACCACCGTGCCGCCGTCGGCCGGCGGACGGCTGAATCCGACCACCAGCCGGCTTTTGCCGTTCGTCCACGCCAGCACCTCGCCCGCCCGCAGCTTCGACACCCACGGCAGCATGCTCTCGGTGAACGCCCGGTCCTTCATCTCGTTCTGCGCGTCCAGGAAGTCCTGCTCGGTCGCCGGCCGTCCCTTGCCCAGACTCGCCTCCACCGCCGCCAGGGTCATGCCCGACTGAATCCGCGGGGCGTTCGACTGGGTGACGTTCGAGTTGTTCTTGGCCACCACCCCGGCGGCGGCGGTGCCCGAGTTCATGAGCGGCTTGATGAGCAGGGAGTACACGGCGATACTCACCCCGACGACCACGAGTACGGCCACCAGCCCGCCGCCGTAGATCATCGCCTGCGCGTCGCTGTTCAGTTCCCCCGAATCGGAACCGCGCCTCCGCGGCCGCTTACGGCCGGGCAGTTGCCTCGACACCTCGTACTCGTAGTCCATCACCTCGACTACCGGCTTGCGGGGCGGCGGGGGAGGAGGCAGGGGCAACGGAGGAGGTGGAGGCAGCAACCGGGCCGGCGGCGGGGCCGTGCGGGCGGG
>CANJKY010000529.1 GCA_947474875.1 Gemmataceae bacterium | reverse complement strand
CGGGCGGCGTGAAGGCCGCTCGCGGAGCGAGCAGAACACAACAGACGACTGACGAATCGGGAGACCGAACTTGACGAATACGACGATTGCCCCCAACCGCCTCCGCATCCTGTTCGTCGACGACGAGCGGTCGTTGCAGGAGTTCATGCGGTCCGAGTTGCCCCGGCTCGGGCACGACGTGGTCGTCTGCCCGAACGGCACCACCGCTCTGCAAGCCATCGCCGCCCAGCCGTTTGATGTGGCCATTTTGGATATCCGCATGCCGGACATGACCGGCATTGACGTACTCCAGCGGCTGAAAGCGGTGTCCCCGGACACGGACGCGGTGATGATGACCGGGTACGCCAGCGAGGAGAGCATGGTGCAAGCCATGCGGCTCGGCGCGTCGGACTACCTGAAGAAGCCGTGCAAGATGTCGGAGATCGAGGCGGTGCTGCTCCGGGCGGCGGACAAGAAGCGGCTGAAGACGAAGGCGGCGGCGCTGGAGGCGCGGGTGCAGGCGGCGGAGGGGCCGGGCGGGCTGATCGGCGGCAGCCCGGCCATGCAGCCGGTCATCCAGTTCGTCGAGCAGTTCGCCCCGACCGACGCCCGCATCCTGATCACCGGCGAGACCGGCACCGGCAAGGAGGTGGTCGCCCGCGCCCTGTACCAGCACAGCCGGCGGGCGGACATGCCGTTCATCCCGGTGAACTGCGGGGCGCTGTCCAGCACCCTGGTGGAGAGCCAACTGTTCGGCCACCGCAAGGGGGCGTTCACCGGCGCCGACCGCGACCACAAGGGGTTCTTCGAGGTGGCCAACGGCGGCACCCTGTTCCTGGACGAACTGGGCGAACTCGACCTGAACACCCAGGCCAAGCTGCTGCGGTTCCTGGAAGCCGGCGAAATCCAGCGTCTGGGCGACAACCAGCCGATCGTGGTGGACGTGCGGGTGATCTGCGCCACCAACCGCAACCTGAAGCAGATGGTGCAGGAGCGGCGGTTCCGCGAGGACCTGCTGTTCCGGCTGAACAAGTTTCCGCTCCACCTGCCGCCCTTGCGGGACCGCAAGCAGGACATCCCGAGCCTGGCCGTCCACCTGCTGTCGCGGGCGGCCAAGCGGCCGGCCGACCAGATCGCCGACCGGCTGACGCCGGACGCCAGCCACACCCTGCTCGCCTACGACTGGCCGGGGAACGTGCGGGAGCTGGCGAACGCGATGGAGTACGCCTGGATCGTGTCCGGCGGGCAGCCGATCACGTCCATGCACCTGCCGCACGACGTGCGGGCCGGGCGGACGGCCCCTGTCCAGGCTTACCCGCAGCCGGCCCCGCCGATGGCTTACGCCCCGCTGACGCCGGAGCCGACCATCCCGACGATCCCGACGATCCCGACGATCCCGATGCCCGCCGCCGACAGCCCGACCAAGACGCTGGCCGACATCGAGATGGAGTACATCCTCCAGACCTACGCGAAGAACAAGTTCAACAAGCAGCGGACGGCGGACGAACTGGGGATCAGCCTGAAGACGCTGTACAACAAGCTGCACAAGTACGAGGAAGAGCGGCACCTACGGGCGGGCTAAACATACTGGAACCGCGACCGGAGGGAGCGGGTGGGATAACCAAACTCCCACCCGCTCCCTCCGGTCGCGGTTCCAGCAGACACTCGTGCCGGTTTATTGCTTCTTCAACCCCGGTGTGGCGTCGAACTGCACCACCGGCTTGTCGCTCTTGTCCTTCGCGTTCCACACCGCCACCTCGCCCAGGAACGACCCGCCGGCCACCCGCGTCCCGTCCGGGCTGAACGCCACCGCGTACACGTGGTCGGTCAGCCCCTGCAGTGCCTTCGTCTGCGCCAGTTTCTCCGCGTCCCACACCCGCACCGTCTTGTCCGCTGAGCAGGTGGCGAACAGCGGGTCTTTCGAGCTGAACGCGATGCGGAACACGTCGTCCCCGTGTGCTCCCGAGTTCTTCACCTGCTTGCCGTCCCCGCCCGGCTTCCACGTCCGCACCTGCCGGTCCGCCCCGACCGAATACCCGAGCGACCCGTCCGCCTTCAACCCGACGGCGAACACCGTGTTCTGGTGGTCCGGGAACGTCATCACCGATTCCTTCGCCTTCAGGTCCCACACCTTCGCCGTCTTGTCCCGCGACGCGCTCACCAGATACTTGCCGTCCGCCGAGATGGAGATGCCGAGCACCCAGTCGGCGTGGTTTTCGATCGTCTGGGTGAGCTTGGCCGTAACCACTCCAGCGGAAATGTCCCACACCCGGATGGCCCGGTCGCATCCGCCGGCGGCCAGCGTCTTGCCGTCCGGCGACACCGCCAGGCACAGCACCGAGTCGTCCACGTCCAGCAGGTGCTTGACCAGCACCTTCGGGTCGTTCACGCCGTCGAGATAGTCCACCCCGCCGTCGCTCTTGGCCGGCTTCGCCGACAGGTCGTACACCCGCACGTCCCCCTCCTGCCCCGGCCGGCTGCCGGCGACCACCAGCTTGCCGTCCGGCAGGAACGCCAGCGCCATCGCCCGCTCGGCGCGAGTGTTTAACCGCTTCTGCAACTTGCCGTCGGCCGCGCTCCACACCGTCAACTCGTGGTGCCCGCCGACGACGAGCGACTTGCCGTCCGGGGTGAAGGCCAACGCGTTGATGACCACCGGCTTGCTGAATGCGACCGGCGGAGCCGGAGGCTTCCACCGCACCCGCAGTTCCTTCAGCAGGTCCGCCTTCGGGTCGATGCCGGCGTCCAACTTCGCCCCCTGCTTGATCCACTCGGCCACCACCGCCGCCTTGTCCGCCGGCACCGCCTCGCCCTTGTCCCGCGGCGGCATCCGCCGCTCCTCCTTCGTCACCATCAGGGCGTGCAAATCGCTCTCGTCCAGCTTGCCGGCCACCACCGCCTCGCCGCCGCTGCCGCCGTGCGTCAACTTCTCGAACGTGGTCATGTCGTACTTGCCGCTCCGCTTCTTGGCGTCGTGGCAGGCGAAGCAGTTCTCTTTCAGAATTGGGGCGACATCGTTGATGAAGCTGACCGGCTTCTTCTCCTGGGCCGGGGCCGGCAGGGTGAGGGTGGGAATCAGGAATAGCACGAACGCCAGGCGGCGGGTCATCGCCGGTACTCCGCGGGAAAGTGATGTGGGGTGGGTGCCATCAGTCTACAAGAAGATGGAACCCGGCGGGCGGCGGAAAGTGTCGCGGAATCATCTTCGCCGCGACCGGCGGGGGAGCAACTTCGCTCCCGCCGGTCGCGGCGAAGAACTGATTCACTTCTTCGTGTTCGGAAAGTGTTCGCTCATCACCTGCTTCATGTCCCGCACCGCCCGCTCCAGGCCGACCAGCACCGCCCGGCTGACGATGGCGTGGCCGATGTTCAACTCCTCCACGCCGGGGATGCGGACGACCGGGGCGACGTTGTGGTAGTTCAGCCCGTGCCCCATGTGGACGTGCAGCCCCCGCTGCCCCGCGTGGGCGGTGGCCGTCCGCAGCTTCGCCAACTCCTCCGCCACGTCCGCCCCCTTCGCGTCGGCGTAGGTGCCGGTGTGGAACTCGATGGCGTCCGCCCCCACCGCCACCGCCATGTCCACCTGCTCGATGTCGGGGTCGATGAACAGCGAGACCACGATGCCGGCCGCCTTCAGTTTCTCCGTCGCCGCCCGCACCGCGTCGGCGTTCGCCGCCACGTCCAGCCCGCCCTCGGTGGTCAGTTCCTGCCGCTTTTCCGGCACCAGCGTGGCCTCGTCCGGCTTCACCCGCACGGCGAACGCCACGATCTCGTCGGCCACGCTCATCTCCAGGTTCAGCCGGGTGTTCACCGTCTGTCGGAGCAACTCCACGTCGCGGTCCTGGATGTGCCGGCGGTCTTCCCGGAGGTGAACGGTGATGCCGTCCGCCCCGCCGAGGGTGGCCAGCACCGCCGCCGCCACCGGGTCGGGTTCGTAGGTCCGCCGGGCCTGCCGGACGGTGGCCACGTGGTCGATGTTCACGCCGAGGCGAATCATGGG
>CANJKY010000528.1 GCA_947474875.1 Gemmataceae bacterium | reverse complement strand
CACATCGGCATGGTGTCCTCGGGACGCAACGTGGAAACACTCACCGAGAGCATAGCAAACGAGCGAAGCCGGGGCGAGATTGACTCTCGCCCCGGCTTCGCTCGTTACATCACCCGGTGTTGCGGCTTAGTACTCGCCGACCGGGATGCCGTCCTTCGGCCCGAGCAGGGCCTGCATGGTGGTCAGTTGGACGGTGTAGCTGATCGAGTCCACGTGCCCGTCGGCGAACACGAACAGGGTGGAGCCGGGGTACGGGCTGCTCCAGCAGTTGGTCGGGTCCAGGCCGGCCTCGTCCCGCAGCACGCGGACGGCGGTGGACGGCGCGGCCAGGTCGCCGCGGACCACGTTCGTCCACCCGCCCCAGCCGACCGACTCGTCCAGGTACGCCACGTTCTCGCCGCGGGCGGTGCGGGCTTCCAGCGGCAGCGCCTTGATGCCGGCCAGCAGGGTGTTTGACGACCCGTCGGTGATCGACCCGATGGTGTACGGCGACCGCAGGGTGGCCCCGGCGGCCGGGTTCAGGGCGACGTTCGGGATGTTGTAGATGATGTTCCCGTTCACCGCGTAGTCGCACACCGGCCCGGCCCCGGTGCGGGCGGCGGTCAGCCCGTACCCCGGGTCGGTGGCCGCCGGCAGCACCACCAGGCCGGTGCCCGCCCGCCCCGGCTCCATGAACGTCTTGATCGGGGCGGCGAGGGCGAGCGGCCAGTTCTTGTAGTGGTTGTCCGCCTCGATGTACGGCATCAGCTTGTACGCCCACGAGGCCGAGAAGATGACCACCGAGTTCGTCGGGCCGAAGTAGCCGGGGGGGGCGGTGCCGATGAACCCGGGGGCCGGGCTGGAGTTGTTCACGTTCAACCCGGCCGGGGTGGCGAAGCACCCGGGGAACCCGGCGATGCCGTTGTTCGGCAAGCCCTTCTGGTTCGTCTCGTAGTTGATCAGGGCCAGCCCGATCTGCCGCAGGTTGTTGGCCGAGCTCATGCGGGTGGCCGCCTCACGGACCTTCTGCACGGCCGGCAGGAGCAGCCCCATCAGGACCGCGATGATCGCGATCACCACCAGCAGTTCGATCAGCGTGAAGGCCGCACGGCCTCTTTTCGGGGCGGTCATCGGACACCTCGGAGGGGTTGTGGGTCGTGAGAGGGGCACGGAGTTAGATTAATTAAAATGTACCCCGTCTCCGCCTGTGTTGCAACTGTTTCGGCGAGCGCCGCCGGCGGTTTTTCGCCCGATCTTCACCGCCCGGTCGGGTTCGGCCTATCAACCGGCGGCCACCGCCCGTCCGTCATAACGTCGATCCGGCGTGGGTCTTGAGGAACGACATCGACCGACGGGCGGTGGTCACTGCGTCGTGACTGTGGCGACTCAACTCCACGGAGATACACCCCGTGTACCGCCCTTCTTCTGTGGCGGTAAAGAAATCCGCGAAATCCACCTCACCCTCGCCCAGTGGCAGGTGGTCGTGGACCCCCGATCGCATGTCGTCCAGGTGGATGTTCCACAGCCAGTTCTGCCACTGGCGGACGTGACCGCTCACCGGCAGCTCGTTCATACACACCAGGTGTCCGACATCCAGTGTGAGGCCGAACGCCGGGTGATTCACCCTCCCGTGCAACTCGGTGAACTTGTCCATGGTGTCGATGAACATGCCCGGCTCCGGCTCGAACGCCAGCCGCACCCCCTTCCCAGCCGCCTCGTCCGCCAGCCGCTTGCACTGCTCGACCAGTCGGACCATGAGCTCGCCCGGCGGGGCGTCGTCGCTCGGCGTGCCGGACCAGAACGACACCACGTCCGCCCCGAGTGCCTTCGCCAGCCCGACGCAGTCCAGCGCGAGGAACTCGTACCGGTAGTTCCGGTCGTCCGGGTTCGGGGACAGGAGCGTCGGCTGGTGCTTGCGGTGGGCGTCGAGGAGGAACCGGGCGCCGGTCTCGATCACGCACTTCAGGTCGAGCGAGTCGAGCAGTTCGCGGAACTCGGCCGCACGTTCGGGCAGGTCCGGGTCGAACGGGTTGAGGTGGTGGACGTCCGGGGTGAGGGCGATGGCCCGGTACCCGCACCCGGCGATGATGCGGGCGGCATCTTCCAGTTTGTGGTGTGCGAACCCGTTGGTGTTATACCCGAACAGCATGGCAACTTTTCCCCGCTCACGGCGTGGCGATGTGGAACTTCTTCCCGTCCGGCTCGGTGAGCGTCCAGCCGCCGGGGGTCCGCTCGACGGCCGTCGCCGGGTGCCGGCGGACCAGGTCCGCCGCCCGCACCACGTCCGCCTCCGGCCACACCCGCCCGACGGGCGGTTGGGGACAAGTCCGCACGTTCGTCAAGGTCGGCAGGCGGGCGGTCGGGGCGTCGGCCGGCAGGAGCACGCCGGCGGCGTCCACCGCCCGCGTCTCGGTTTCGGCCCCGTTCTGCCAGTGGACGGCCAGAACCGGGGTGCGGTACCGCACCCCGACATGGACCCCGCCGTCGGGTACAACGGTGACGCCGGTCACGTCCTCCACCCACGGGTGCTGTCGGAACGCGGCGGCGATTTGGTCGGGCAACTTCGGGTCGATCGACTGGACGGTGTCGGGTAGGTTCGCCAAGTAGCGGACTTCGGTGAGGAACGCCCGCGGGTCGGTGTGCGGCGGCGGGTCGAACCGCAGGTCGGCGGTGCGGACGGCGTACCGTTCGCGGTCTGCGACGCCGACGGCGGCCAGCGACCCGACCCAGCGGACGCCGGCCACCAGCCCGACCGCCAGAGTAATTGCGGCCAGCGTCTTAACGGCGGTGGTTACACCGGAAGTCGCCGGCCTGGTCGTCCGTTTGCGGACTGTCTTCCTCGCCATGCGGTCATCTTATCCCCCCGGCCGGCAGGTCCGACAGTGAGGTCCACCGCCCGACATGACCGGCGGACCGTTCTCATAAGGTCTTCACTCCGGAGGTGGTACAAGGGACAATAGATTTTGCCCCCGAGGGGACGTCGTGCGCATCCTGCTGGTCGAAGATCAACTCTCCATGGCGCGGGCCTGGCGCCAGGGGCTGGAGGAGGAGGGGTTCGCGGTGGACACCGCGATGGACGGGGAGGAGGCGGACGTGAAGGCCCGCACCACCCCGTACGACGTGATCCTGTTGGACATCATGCTGCCGAAAGTGGACGGGCTGACGTTGCTCAAGCGGTGGCGGGAAACGGGCATCACCACCCACGTGCTCATGCTCACCGCCAAGGGCACCACCGCCGACAAGGTGATCGGGCTGGACAGCGGGGCGGACGACTACCTGGCCAAACCGTTCGAGTTCGACGAACTGCTGGCGCGGGTGCGGGCGCTCATCCGCCGCGGGCACCAGAAGAAGGATCCGTTCATCCGCGTGCGGGACATGACCATCGACACCGCCTCCCGCGGGGTGATCCGCGGAGGGAAGAAGATCTCCCTCACCCCCCGCGAGTACGCGCTCCTGGAGTTCCTGGCGTTCCACGCCGGCAGCGTGGTCACCCGCACCATGATCTGGGAGCACCTGTACGACGAGTACGACGAGAACACGTCGAATGTGGTGGACGTGTACATTCGATACCTGCGGAACAAGATCGACAAGCCGTTCGACACCCCGCTCATCCTGACCAAGTGGGGGGAGGGGTACATGATCCGCGGGGACGACCCGGCGGACGACCCGGTGACGCCGTCGCCGGCGGTGGGTAAGTTGGACAAGGCGAAGAAGAAGTAACCCTCATGCCGTCGCTCCGCCGCTCGCTGATCGTCTATTTTCTCCTGCTGCTGCTGGCCGGGCTGGGGACGGTGGCGGTGTTGTCCGAGCGGGTGATCGACCGCGCGCTGGACGAGAAGGAGCGGGCGACGGCCGAACTGTACGACCGGCTGGCCGCCGACCGGGTGGTCGAGGTGCATGAGAAGTTCAACGCCTCCCTACTCAGCCAGGCGAAGCTGGTCGCCCGCACCGCCGGCACCGAGTACGTCGCCCGCATGGAGGTGGCGAACCGCCGGTTCGCCGTGTAT
>CANJKY010000527.1 GCA_947474875.1 Gemmataceae bacterium | reverse complement strand
TGTAGTCGAGCGTCCCGTCGCCGGTCAGGTCGGCGCTCGCCACCCGCTGCCCGCCGGTGAACCCGCCGCCCGACCCGCCGCCCGAGTACACCGTCGTCCCGCCCTGGGTGAACGCGGTCACGCCGGGGGCGGCGCCGGTGCCGCTGCCCACCACGAACGGGGTGACCGACGCCGGCAGCGGGGTGACGGCGGAGGTGCCCACGGCCGCCACCGGCGGCGGGGCCACCGGCGGGGGCGAGGCGGACTGCGGCCCCTTCCCCCAGCCCACGTCCCGCAGGCCGGCGTACTCCAGTTCGGTCATCTGCTTCCGCACCCCGGGGGCGATGGCCGGGGCCATGACCGCGTCCTGCCCGGCGTACCTCACCCCGGCGGCGAAGTGGTCCGCCCCCGCCCCGCCCTGCATCGGCACCGCCTTGCCGTACACCGCCGCCGTCTCCGGGCCGGTGAACGTGCCGCTGGACGCGTACCGGGTGAACGACGGGTTCTCCAGCCCGAACCCGAACACGTGCATCAACTCGTGCAGGGCGACGCTGTCGAAGTCGTACTGGGTGGACGACGGCTTGCCGGCCGTCCAGTCCCAGTTGACGGCCGTGTTGAACGCGATCATCCCGCCCCAGGTGGCGTAGTCGGTGCCCGCGTCCTCGCCCGTCTGCCCGCGGTGGCGGATGGTGTTCAGCCAGGCCGAGTCGCCGCTGGCCGAGTACGCCCCGCCGGACGCGATGCCCAGCGCCCCGCTGCCCAGCCTGCCGCCGACGATGTAGATGACCACCTCGTCCTGGCCGACGGCCGGCGAGCCGACCTCCTGCACCATGTTGGTGACGGCGTTGAACACCCGTGCCGTCCACGTGTTGCCGCCGTCCGGGGTGATGGCCTGGAGGGAATCGGTCATCCGGGCGGTGACGGCGGCGGCCGCCCGGTCCAGGGCGGCCCGGTGGTCGGCCGCGGCGAACATCCCGGAGGTGTCGAGCGAGTAGTCGAACCGGACGGTGACCGGCGTGACGCGATCTTCCAGGGCCTCGATCCGGAGGGCAGCCCGGGTCGCGGTCGGATCAGTTGAATGCGGCATGAATGATCGCCCGTGAGCGTGGGGTATCGACCGACACGAAGCCGAACGACGGAGCGTCCCAGGGGAGGTAGAGGTGTAACGGATTTGCCGGATCTGTTGAAGCGCAATATTTCTCGGGCGCGCGGAACTTACCGCCTTTGTCGATTATCCGGACAAGACGTGAATCTGCTCCGGGTGTGAAATGTTCCGAATGTCAACCCATTTTACCGGGGCCACACATCAGCTTTCCGCTCGGGCCGATACACCATCCGGTTTTTCAGGTCTACCCGAAGTCGCCAGTCGGCAGCTATCGGCCGGCAGCCGACGCCGCGGAGCCGCCCGCCCCGCCAGTTCGCCTATAATTCCCCACTCACCCCGCCTGAGACGTACCGATGCCCGTGGACTGGTTCCCGCTCGTCGAGCTGATCCGCCGGCACGACCACTTCCTGCTGATGACCCACATCCGCCCGGACGCGGACGGCCTCGGCTCCCAGCTCGCACTGCATGACGCGCTGACTGCGCTGGGTAAGAAGTCCCGCGTGGTGATCGCCAGCAAGCTGCCCCCGCGGTACCAGTTCCTCGACCCGGCCCGCTCGACCATCGAACTGTTCACCCCGGAGACGGCGGACCGGTTCCGCGACTGCGGGGCGGTGATCGTGCTCGACACCGGCACCTGGGGACAGCTCGGCGAGTTCGGCCCGTTCCTGCGGTCGCTGACCGTGCCGAAGGCGGTGGTCGATCACCACCGCACACAAGACGACCTGGGCGGGCTGCAACTGGTGGACGTGTCCGCCGAGGCGACCGGACGGATGACCTGGGAGCTGATCCGCGCCCTGGGGGCGCCACTCAGCCCGGCCGCCGCCCACCACCTGTTCATGGCCCTGGCCCTGGACACCGGCTGGTTCCGCCACAAGAACACCACCGCCGCCACGTTCGCCCTGGCCGAGGAGTTGGTGCGGGCCGGGGCGAACCCGCCGCCGCTGTACGAGCAGTTGTTCGAGTGCGCGCCGGTCGCCCGCCTGCGGCTGGTGGGGGTGGCCCTCGAACGACTGCAAACGCGGGCGGACGGGCAGATCTGCTACACCGAGGTGTTCCTGCGCGACTACGCCGACACCGGGGCGGTGCCGGGCGACACCGAGGACCTGATCAACTACCCGCGGAGCGTGGACGGGGTGGAGGTGGCGGTCATCTTCATCGAGCAGCCGGAGGGCGGGACGAAGATCAGCTTCCGGGCGCGGTCGCGGGTGGACGTGTCCCGGCTGGCCGAGCGGTTCGGCGGCGGCGGGCACAAGCTGGCGGCCGGCGCCCGCGACGACCGCGACCTGCCCACGGTGCGTGAGGCGGTGCTGGCGGCGGTGGAAGAGGCGCTAGCCGCGTCATAGTGGTTAGCCGCGACCCGCAGGGGAGCGCGAGAAACACACGCTCCCCTGCGGGTCGCGGCTAACCATCCCGATCTGTGATACACTACCAGTCCTGCCGGGTCTCACGTTTACCGCCCACGACGTTCGCGGAGCCACTCATGGCCGTTCCCACCGTGCGTTTCACCCTCCGCCAACTGCCGCTGCCGGCCAAGCTGGTGCTCAGCGTGTTCCTCGTCGCCGTCGGGCTGGGGTACTTCTCGGCGATGGTGCAGTTGCACATGAAGCACTCGAGCAAGGCCGGCGACCCGCTGCCCAGCCCCGGCGACGTGGTCGAGATCTTCGCCGGGCTGAAGCCGGCCGACCCGAACGCCCCGCCGCCGTGCAGCAAGGTCGACACCCTGCTGACGGGCGATCCGACCGCCGCGGACGTGAGCAAGCACAACATGGCCCCGGCGTTCTTCGCCAAATCGAAGGGGTGGCAGGCGGAACGCGCCACCCGCGGGGCGAAGGTGGACGACCTCCAACTCCAGAGGGAGGGCGAGCGGCTGGCCATGCTGGCGTGGGTGCGGCTGCCGGACGCGGTGAAGAAGCGGGAGGCGTACGAGAACGACCGGTACCCGCTGCCGGACGCGCTCAAGTCCCAGACCATCACCGCCAGCTTCCTCACCCCCGAGCGGGAGGTGAAGATCCGCACGCTCGTCGACGCCCGCTGCCAGAACTGCCACAAGAGCCAGGCGCCGGACCTGGGCACCTACGACGACCTCGCCCCGCTGGTCACCCCGCCGAGCACCGACCTGATCGACGGCATGTGGGTCCGCAGCTCCCGCCAGATCACCGTCGAGTCGCTCACCCAGTCCACCCACGCCCACCTGCTCAGCTTCGCCGTACTGTTCACCCTCACCGGGCTGGTGTTCGCGTTCACCAGCTACCCGGGGCTGGTCCGCGGCGTCCTCGGGCCGATCGTGCTGGTCGCCCAGGTGTGCGACATCGCCTGCTGGTGGCTGGCCCGGGTGCCCACCTACGGCCCGCTGTTCGCCCAGATGATCATGGCCACCGGCGGGGTGGTCGGGCTGGGGCTGGCCACGCAGATCGTCTTCGGCCTGCTCGACCTGTACGGGTGGAAGGGCAAGTTCTTCGTGCTGCTGCTGTTGGTGGCCGGCGGGGCGGGGGTGGGGTACGTCGGGCTGAAGGTGGTGCAGCCGGCGCTGGACGAGGAGCGGCGGCTGACCGCCGAACGGGCGAAGCCCGCTGAGACAAAGCCGACGGAGCCGAAGCCGACCGAGCCGCAGGCGAACGGCGGGCCGGCGGTGTCGCACCTGGAGCGGCTGATCACCGGCCCGCGGGGGAAGGACGTGCCGTTCAACGGCAAGGGGAGCATGGCCGAGGCGTTCTACGAGAAGGATGGCGCCGACTACAAGGACACGGTGAAGAAGAAGCCGCAACTGAAGGCGAAGCTGGACGCCGAGCGGGAGGGCGAACAGTTGGCGCTGAAGTGGTGGATCAACCTGGACCCGGCCGCCCGCAAGAAGGCCTACGACGACGACCTGTGCCCGCTGCCCGCGGACCGGGCCGGCAAGCCGCTG
>CANJKY010000526.1 GCA_947474875.1 Gemmataceae bacterium | reverse complement strand
TCAGCCCCCTGATTCTTCCTGGAAGAATCAGGGGGCTGACGCCCCCCGCTCGCCGAACCGAGAGTGTCACTGCCCCGTCGTCGGCGTCACCGTCAGCTTCACCTCCTTGCCGTCGCGGGCCACCACCGCCGTCACGGCCTTGCCCGGCTTCACCGCACTCACTGCCACCGCGGTGTCACCGACCGAGTCCGTCCACCGCCCGTCCACCGTCAGCAGCCGGTCGCCGGCCTTCAGCCCGGCCTTGTCCGCCGGCCCGCCGGCGAACACCGTCTTCACCGTCACCCCGGCGTCGTCGTCCTTCTTGTCCTTGTCCACCACGAACCCCCACAGCCCGGCCGCGGCCACCGTCTTCGGCTTGTTCAGCTTGTCCGCGTTCATCAGGTTGTTCATCAGGTCCTGCATGTAGTCGCCCGGCTTGTACCCGTTCGGGCGGAACGTCAGCTCCTTCTTCTGGTAGTCCACCGTCATCGCGTACCGGCCGAAGAACGGGAACCCGACCAGCCCGTAGATCGGCCCGCCCTCGTCCTTGAAGGCGTCCGAGATGGCCTGCACCGTCGGGTGGTCCATCACCACCGCCGGCGTCTTCTCGCACTCCACCCCGCCGACCTTCATCTTCCCTACCGTCACCTGGTTCAGCCCGCCGCCGAGCAGGCCCATCAGCCCGCCGCCGGACGCCTTTTTCGTCAACTCGCCCTCTTTCCCCGCCTTCGAGTTGATGAGGGTGAGTGGGGCGCCGGTGTCCAGGATCATGCGGAACGGCCCCTTGCCGTTCAGCGTCACCGGCACGACGAAGTGCCGCGACGGTAGAATCTCCATCGGCACCACGATCGGCTTGGCGTCGGCCGGAGGGTCTTTCGACTTGTCGTCCGCGGGGCAGGGCAGGGCGACGCCGCTCAGAACCACCGCCGCAAGCAGCTTGCGTAGTGTGTGCATGGTCACAGCCCCTTTCCGAGTTCGGCGGTGAGGGTCTTCTTCTCCCCGTCGCGGTTGACGGTGATCTTCAGGCTGTCGCCGACGCTCGCCTTCGCCACCGCCCGCTTCACGTCGCTGCCGGTGTCGATGCTCGTGGACTTCACCGACTCCAGCTTGTCGCCGGGCTTCAGCCCCGCCGCGTCCGCGGGGCTATCCTTCAGCACTGTTTTCACGAACAGGCCGTCCTTCTTCTCTTCCCACTCGACGCCGAGGAACCCGGCCGGCCGCACCTCGAAGTTCGGCTTCACCCCCATGAACCCGGCCAGCATCTTCATGATGGTGCCGGTCATCTCCAGCCCGCCCTGCCCGCCGCCCTTGCCGATCCCCTTCGGGTCCGGCGGGTCGAAGTCGAGCGGCACGAACGCCAGCTTGTCGGCGGTGAAGTCGTAGGTGATGCGGTACCGGGCGAGCACGTTGTACCCGACCACCCCGTGCAGTTCGACCCCGGCCAGCCCCATGCCGTTCATCCCCTCCAGTTGGAACAGGTCTTCCACCCGCCCGCGGGCCTTCGGCACCTTCACCCCGCCCTCGAACTCGAACGTGTCGAACTCGCCCCACCCCTTCTTGTCCTCGCTCAGCCCGACCTTCTTGGCAACGGCCTTGGTGACGAACACCGCCGGCGCGCCGGTGTCCAGGATCATGTTGAACGGCCCCTTGCCGTTCAGCTTCAGCCGCACCATCACGTGCTTGGTGTCGATCAGCCGGTACGGCACCTCGTGGGTGACCTCGGCCTTCGGCTTTTCCGACGGCTTGGGCGGCGGGTCGGCGGCTGCGATCGGCGCGACAGAAAGAATCGCCCCGAGCATCACGGCCAGGGAACGCATGGGCACCTCGGTGGGAATGGGATCGGCCGCGGCCGATCGGGTCTTCTGGATTGTACCCGCCGGTGTTTCGCCGCGTTCCGGGTTCCGCCGCTTGACACTGTCATTCCACATCAAAACAACAGCCGTACCCCGTGCCGGCGGAGACGCCCGTGGATCTGGCGACTTTGAAACCGCGACTCTGTGCCGCCGTGCCCGCGGTGCGGCTGGTGTCGGACCGGTACCTCCGCCGGCTGCTGTTGGACCGGGCCGACCGTGGCGAGCGGGGGGCGTTCAACACGCACCAGCCGGTGTGGGTACACTCCGCCCTGGAAGGCCCGCTGCTGCTGCTGGTGGAGCCGGACGACCGCCTGCCGAAGGCGCTGCCGGACGAGGCTGTGTTGCGGTACTACTGGCGGGAGATGTTCCGGGGGGTGGTCCGCAAGCACGTCGCGGACGCGCACGCCGACCGGTGGGCCGAACTGGGCGACGCGGTGCGTGTTGAAGCGGAGTTCGTGCTCCAACAGGATCGCCTGATACCGGACAACTCGACCCCAGCCGAAAGCTACGCCGCGTTCGCCGCCGAGTTCCTGACCCGGCTCAAATTCGCCCCACACACCCGACCGCATGCGTTTCCGTCCGCCGAACTCGGCCCCACGCTCGCCGTCCTGAAGCGTGAGGTCGATCCGGACCGGCTGCTCAGCGCGACCCGCCCCGAGGGGGTCATGCTTCCGCTACGGACCGGCCCCGAAGCGTCCGTGAACGGGAAGCCGCGGCAGGTGGACGAGCGGCTGCCCGTGCTGGCGGACCGGGCCGAGGCGGTGCGGAACGACGTGCGGGCGGCGATCCTCCGCGCCCAGCACGCGTCGTCGCTCCCGAGCGGGAGCACCAAGTTTCGGAAAGCCGGTCGGGAGGCGATATCAGCCCGAATGGTGCCGCGGCTGGCGGCCGTGCTGGGGTGGGACGAGGACACGCAGCAGTGGTGGACGGACGTGCTGTTGGATGTCCTGGACACGGCGGGCGAGCGGTACTGGTCGCCGGCGGCGAAGGGTTTGTACGACCTGCAACAGATCGCGGTGGATCTGGAAGCGGACATCTACGACATCGACCCGGCGATCTGGCTGCGGAGCTTCGGCCGCAGGTCGGCCGTGCGGAAACTGGCGCTCGGCCGCCGGTCCATCCTGCTTCAACTGCTCCTCCGCGCCCGCACCCACTTCGCCGCGGCCACCCTGCCGCCCGAGGTGTGGGGCGAACTGACCGGCCTGCTCGACCACGAGATCGAGGCGGCGGAAGCCGCCCTCCGCGAACAGGCCGGGCCGATCGTGCTCGGGGTGCTGGACGAAGTCGGGTTGAAACCGACAAATGTGCCGGAGGTGGTCGCCCGTGACAAACTGGCGGCCGAACTGCTCGATCGCATGTGCGAGAAGGGGCACGTCCGGCTGGCCGACCTGCGGGACGCCATCGCCCGCAACCGGCTGAAGCTGCCGGACCTGAGCGGGCCGGTCGAGTTCTTCCGCGGCGACCCGCTGCTAAGGGCGGACGCCCTGCTGGCCGAACGGCTGGACGGCATCTACCACCGCGGCGAAGTGTACCTGCGATGGATTCAGCGGGGCAGTGCGGCCGCGTTCGGCACCCGCACCGGCCGGTTCCTGTCGAGATTCGTCGCCCTGCCGTTCGGCGGGGCCGTCCTCACCGTCGAGTTCGCCAAGTACCTGGCCCACGAGGCCAAGCTGGTGGCCGGTTGGGTTGGCGGCTTGGTCCGCGACCAGGCGGCGCCGTCGCCCGCCGAGGAATTGACGGACGCGGTCCACAAGACCGCCCACGGGCATGGCCACGCGCCGTTTTTCACCGCGGGGTCCGTCACGGCCATGTTGATCGTCGGGGTGCTGTTCCTGCTGCTCATCCACGTTCCGCCGGTGCGGGCGGCGTGCTGGGCGGCGGCGAAATGGCTCGGGCGGATGCTGAAGGGGGTGTTGGTGACCGCCCCGGTCGCCGTGTGGCGGTCCGCCCCCGTGCGGTTCCTGCGGAACAACGTCGTCACCCGCGTGCTGGCCGACCGGTTCGGCTGGGCGATCGCCGTCGGCACACTGGTGGGCACGTTCCTGTGGCTGTTCGGCGCGTCGTGGGTCCGCGTCGGGTGGTGGGCCGGCGGGTCGTTCGCGGCCGTCGTCCTGGTGCTGAACACCCCGCCCGGCCGGCGGTGGCAGGACGGGTTTGAGGAAGC